>JBIOEB010000065.1:0-12656 GCA_044445585.1 Candidatus Berkiellales bacterium | reverse complement strand
TTCTTTTTCTTCTTCTTTATCCTCTTCATTCTCCTCTTTCTTTTCTAATATATTAATGAATATATTCCACAAAGCGTTAAGATCATTCCAAGTTGAAACTTCCTTTAGAAGGGCGACAATGCAAAGAAAGAAGTACCGATCAGAATATCTAATTTTATCATCCAAATGGGTTAGCACGGTTACAACCGGTTTAGGTCTAGGTTGTGAATCTATCCTTGTGGCATTAAGTAATGAATCAAGTATGGCAGGAGTTACATCGCTCAATGTAGGTCGAAACTCCGGCCAGGCCCATGCTCCTAAAAAAAGTTCCGAGTGTCCTTTAGCTGCAACGTCTGCTAACAACCCAAGAGCAGTTTGTTCACGGCTAGGTGCGTCTGTAACAGTAATTTTTTTAACCAGATCGGCAGGTTTAATGCGATCTTTAAGGGTCTTGTTCCAAGTTGGGAGGAATGCAATACCATCTTTTGCCGTTTCGACTGCTTTATGGAAGGCGAGTTGATAAGCGGTATCAGGCACTACGCTTTTATCTTCATTTTCCTTTGATGCTTTTTTGCCAGGTCCAGTTTTCATGAGGTCAATCCTTTAGTTTTTCTGCTGTCTGAAATTGCTGTCTTTTTCTTTAAGAATGTTGGCGAAACCTTTCCCTTAACACCGCAAAATTTTCTGGCGGCGTCCAAGATCTGCCTAACGAAGGATAAGCTTTTTCCCCCCCGTGAAAATCCGATCCCCCCGTCACCAACCAGGATTTTTTGCGGGCAATATCTAGCCAAGGTTGAACTTGCCCGAGTGACAATTGCGCATAATAACCTTCGATGCCATCAAATGGCATGGCGTAAAGTTCAGGTAAAATACGCCTTGGTTTAATCACATGCGGATGTGCCAGAATAGCAAAACCATTGGCGCGATGAATTAATTCAATGGCTTCTTCTACCGCCACTTGAAAGCCACCGACATAACAGCGACTTTGATTACCAATATAACGATCGAAGGCTTGTTTCACCGATTTTACATATTTTTTTTCGACCATCATTTTGGCAATATGCGGTCTGCCAAGCGTGCCATGCGGAAATCTTTCTTGGATTTCTTCGAGTGTCATTGGCATATTGAGGCGAGATAGGCGGTTTAAAATTTCAAGGTTGCGCTCAGTGCGCCCTTGTTGCAATTTTTGACAAAAGGCGGGAATGGCATCATTTTTAAGATCAAACGAATATCCCAATACATGAATACTATATTTTTGATGCTCTGCCGAGATCTCAATGCCTGAAATTAATTCAATGCCCAGTTGCTTCGCATAAGGGAGTGCGCTTTCATAAGCTCCAATAGAGTCATGATCGGTAATGCTTAACCCTGACAGCTCTTTTTCTTTCGCCAGATCTATCAATTCAAGCGGAGTTAAGGCGCCATCAGAAAAAATGGTGTGACAATGGCAATCGGCTCGTTCCATTAGGAATTGGCAGCTCGCACTTTGGCGAGATCAGTTGCCAGCTCTTCTTGGTAAAATATGGCTAAGCCGATGGAAAAAAGCAGCATCGAAGCAAAAAAGTGCCAGGTGATATTTTCGTTTAGAAAATACCAGCCAAATAACGAGGCAAAAAGTGGGGTAACCAGGCCCGCCAAAGACATAAATGTCGCTGAAAATCTTTTTAATAAATAGCCATAAAGATTGTAACAAACCACATTAGAGATCAATGTCATCCATAAGGCGCATTCAATAAAGGGAGCATATTTTCCGGTTGTGATCGGAAACGGTGCCCAGGTTTCGCCACTTAAATAAGAATGAAACAGCGCTAACACGCCACCCATTAACATACTGACGCCATTTGCCATGATGGGCGTATAGTGATAATCGTTAATAATTTTTTTAAGCAAGATCCAACCATACACGCTGGCGAACACGGCAACGATCAAGGCAATTTCGGCCCAAGAAATAAAAAGCAGATCTTTCGCTAATTCAGCGGTGGAAGATTGGGTAAACAAAATAGGTGTTAAGCCAATAAAGCCAATGCATAAGCCAAGCCATTTTTTGATGGTTAATTTTTCTTTTAACATTAAATAAGCAATTAAGGCAGCAATAAAAGGCGAGAGGCTATAGATTAAACAAGCCTTAGCAGAGCTCATGAATTGGATCCCCCAGATCTCTGCAATATTGGTAATGTAAATACTGACTAAACCTAGCATGATTAAAGGGATAACATGTTCCATTTTTATTTTGAACGCTGGGCGATTAAAATAAAATTGATGGCATAATAAAAGAATACCGGCGAGCGTCATCCGCGAGCCAATTAAAAAGAAGGGTTCACTATACTCTAATGCGGTTTTACTGAAGGTAAATAAGCTTGCAAATAAAGCAAAGAGTAGTATGACTAAGGGCACTTTAACATTCCTCAACGCGTAAGAGCGGTATGGTACCTGTTGAAAGCCGGAAATGGTAGCCTTTTAATCAAAAAAATAAGTTAAATGACTTTTGCCTGAGGCCATGATCGCTTAAATCATTCCAGTCACGTTGTGATCTTCTTGGATTAAATGTATTTCAGAGGTGTTTTGTAGCGGAAGTGGCAACGGGTTTTGGCTCGTTGGAATGACTTCGTTTAAATGAGCGGGTGGATCGGAATGAAGTGCTTTTAAGGGATCATGATGATCGACTTCAACGATAACATCCGATAAAGCAGGGTGGATGGGTTGATAAGCAGAATGATCATCCTGATGAAAAATGACATCATACCCATTATCTTTCATGAAATGAACCAGCTCGGGAGTAAATTCCTTTTTATGGGATTGATAATACTGTTGAAATTGGTTGGTATTATTTTCATTGGTCAGATTATCTAAAATCAGAATCGCGCGTTCTTTGGCGGGTTGAGTGGTTAATTTTCCGTGATAGTTTATCAAAATATCGCTTAAAGCGTCTGTTTCAAGGGTAGGTGCAGCGAGATATTCTTTTAAAATATAAGTTTGATGAAAATCATTTAATTGATCAAACCAATAATGCGATAATTCTTTAGCAAAATCGGGATTGTCAATCTTTTTTTGTAAAGCTAAAAACAGCAAGGCCTTTTCGGCGATTTGATGGCTATACCAGGTGCAATTTAGAAATTTCTGGGGGGTAACTTCAAAAGAGAAAGTAGTATTTTCTACCAAGCCTAAATCATAGAATTGTTTGAATTCCAGATCCATTTGGTCGGTATTGTTTAAAATCTCATAAATATCATCTACGGTTATTTTAAAATTCATCGTATAGGCATTCGCGCCACTCTTGAGTGCGGGATTGCGATTGCCACCGTTGGCAACGATCAGCAAATTCAAGTGTTTATCTAAAATAATATCTAAGTGATGTCTATTCCAACCGCTGGGTAATAATACTGTTTTGCCGGCTTCAAATTGTTGATAAATTTGTTGGCTGGTCTCATACAAAGATGGTTTTTTTGCAGCAGCAGTACTAAATTTAAATATTTCAAAAACTTCATTAAAAATAGATTTTTTTAATTGTGTATACTGCTCGAGAGTTTGGGTGTTTAATTTTCTTGCCACTCGCAGCTGTGCTTGAATTTGGCGAAACCCGGGTATGTCATTTTCTTTGCCTAACGTTTCCGTATAAGCTGCCAGTGATCTACGAGCTAAATCCGTGGTAAATAACGCAAAGAACCCCCCATCCACATCTACAATTTTTTGGTGCGATCCAATTTGCATTTTATAAGTTTTTGCGGTGATGGGAAAAGTGAGCATCAAATGTTTTGCAGTAATAAATTTATCGGTGTAGTGTAATGTATCGGCCGAAAGGACTAATTTAACTGTTTCCATATAACGGGCATGAAACTGTGGGCTCTTCATTTTTGCCGCTTCAATTTGTAGTAGCGAACCAAAGGGATCTTCTTTAGTTAAACTTGTAAACACCAAGCTTGGATCTTTATCAATAATGGCGTCTAATTTACTTAACAGTAAATTAAATTTATCGTAATCATTAGCACTGGCTGCTTTTCTACTTTCTTCAACCGGAAACCAGATGGATTGTGGCCAACTGAGAGAATCGGCGCCATGGTTAAGTAAGGTCACCACCGTGTCACTGTTGGGTGAGAATTTCAAGGCTAAATCGAAAGGCGTAAAAGCATGCTTTTTGCCGTGATCAATATAAGTATAGGCGTTGATGTTTGCGCCCATTTTTAGTAAATAGTTTACGATATGTTTATGTCCATACATTGCTGCCATATGCAAAGGCGTGGTACCAAAAAAATCCCCTTGATTAACATTTTTGCCCAACGCAATTAATTGTTTAACCTCTTTAAGCAGGCCATTTCTGGCTGCCAAATGCAAATTATCAAGTGGTTGGTTGGCTGGGGCTCCTGCTTTGTGGGTTTCCTCAGCAAACGCAGCAGAAGATTGTGGTGCCAGGAGTATTTTCATTTGACTGAAAACCTCCCAGGGCGAGATTTCTTCTAAACGATTTTGATCGAGAATATCTTGAATTTCTTTTTTAGCTTTTTGTTTTTCTTGTAACGCTATTTTTTTATTGTCCAAAAGAATACGGATAATTTCTAATTCAGAAATTTCCATCGTCGTTTTAGAATAAGTAGCATGAGTTGTTGAGTTCATTGACAGATGTTTTTAATAATAATCATCAATAAATGTATCAACATCATAGCCGCAGCCAAAGCGATCACAAAAAGGCCTGACAACTTTAGTCACCACTTGCTGTGGAGGAGATCTATAAAATGGGGGTGGAGATCCATAATAGGGCATGGGTGGAGGCGGCATAAGCGCCATCGGTGGATACATTGGAATAAAAGGTGAGGGTACAACAATTTCAACACCGAATCTAACAGCACCCAATACTACAATAACTTCATTGGATTTAAGTTCGCGCATTATTTTCTCCTAAACAGCGGTACACAATTTAGCGAGTAGAAATGCTCAGGTCAATCACCTAAGAACTATATAATGAAGAATTATATAAGTATCTGACTTATTAGGGGCGGCACAAAGGCGGTTCTTATCTTCTGTTATTGCAACCCTGCCATCGCCCTCCGTATGGAGTATTTATCGTATTAACCTATCCAAACCGCGAAAGGTGGTGCAAAATGTCGATATTTTCAACCAGGGATGTTCACAATGATCGGTTTGGAAAATAAAAGAATAGCTTTGCTGTTCCCTTTCGCGTTAGTACTTTATGAAATAGCTATTTATCTTTCTCATGACATGTATTTACCAGCCCTGCCAATCATTGCGCGCGATTTCCATGCCTCTGAAACCATCGCCCAAGATACATTATTAGCTTGGTTTTTAGGTTCTGCCTCGATGCAATTACTGACGGGGCCACTTTCGGATCGTTTTGGAAGAAAAACAATCGTGTTAACCGGTGGTGTGTTTTTTGTGCTATCGACCTTCATTTGTGCGTTCACCGATCATGCGATGACAATGATTATTGCACGATTTATTCAAGGGAGCACCGTGTGTTCAGTCGTCGTTGCAGGATATGCTGCCATCCACGAGCTGTTTGACACAAAAGCCGCCATTAAAATTATTGCGATTATGGGATCGGTTACTATTTTAGCGCCAACCATAGGCCCTTTATTTGGCGCGGTGATCATCGAAATGGCACATTGGCGCGCTGTTTTTTATTTTTTAGCGATCTGGGCAATTATTAATCTTCTATTTTTATTTTTCATTATGCCTGAAACCAATCGGATAAAAATCCCATTAAATTTAGGCAGTATCATAAAAGATTACATTGCCATTACTAAAAATAAATCTTTTATGTTTTATACCGTGCCCTATTGCTTATTATTTTTGTCACTGATTTGTTGGTTGGTAGAAAGCCCCTTTGTCATTATCGAAACTTATCAAAAAGGGATGATAGAATTTGGCCTTATCCAATTAATTGTGTTTAGCGGTTTTAGTCTGGGGGCGTTGGCAACAGGGGTTTGGGTGCAAAAAACCAATCCGTTACGACTGGTGGCGATTGGATTAATTATTTCTTTTATTGCTTCGTTGATATTAATTATTTCAAGTTTTTTTATAAGCCATTTATATTGGTTTGTTGTTTTAATGACAGTGATTTCGTTTGGATCCGCTATGGCATTTGCGCCTTTAAATCGATGTGCAGTTGAATCTTGTCAACAACCCATGGGTAGGATTATGGCCATTTTTGCTTTTTACATGAATATTTTTGGTGTGATAGCCACTTGGTTAGTCACCCTTTTTCATGATCATGCGATGGATGATTTATCGATTTTAATTGCATTAGGGATTGTGATCGCATTTTTGATTTTTTTCGGATTAAAAAAAGGTCTTGTTAAATCTCAAGGGAAGGTAAGCGAGAATGTAATACGTTAAATTTGACTTGACGATACTCAAACCACTTTGCTTTTATGTTTTAATGATAGGAGGTTTTAAGAATGAGTTTACACGGACAAGAAAAAGGACAAGAAAAAGGACAAGAAAAAGGACAAGAAAAAGGACAAGAGATCGACACTAATGATCATGGCATAGGGGCGATTACCACTGGTACAAGTCTCTTAACTCTAGAGCCAAAAGAAAGTAGGAAAAGTTTTTCTTATTCTTATCGAGATTACACTTTTGTTGATCTAGAAGTGCCAAAAGAAGCAGTTTTAAAGGCTTATTATGCAGCCTATCCGGAAAGAAGCCACATGAGTAGAGACGAAGTATTTAAAAAATTGGGGTTAACTACCGATGGGGAACTTGCTTTTGATGAAATGAGTGTTGTTGATGAAGAGATCAAAAAAGAAATAATTGCCTGCAATCTTGAGGCAATTGGTATTGTTACGGTTAAAAAGACTAATGGCATTAATAATAGAACGGTGCGCTGGGTCACGGATGATGATAAAAGTAAGTACGAGTTTTCTAATCCTGCCCCTAAGCAATTATTGCTCGATTATTATAGGCAGCATCCATTGAAAAGACCCAGTCATAGATTAAGAGATTACCAACAGCTAGCACATGTATTAAAGAAAAAAGAAGAAACCCTCTTTCAAGATTTAGGATTGGGTCCGAATGGTGAAATTCCAGAGGAAAACTGGGCGAAAAGAAAGCTTGTTAAAAAATTGGCAGCGGATGGTTTAGTTGAACACGATGGACCAGAGCAGCCTCTTGAAAATGGAAAAATAAAAAGGAAGATGAAATTTAAAACAAATTTATGATGAGGGTGGGGGAGAGAGCAAAATCCCTCTGCTCCCCCGGCTTTCGCCGGGGCTAAAGGCTGACCTCTCCAAAATCCCTCTGTTCCCCCGGCTTTCGCCGGGGCTAAAGGCGCACCTCTCCCTTTTTCAAAGGGAGAGAATATATGGGCTTCGCCCATATTGTAGTGTCGCGAAGCGACATAATGTCTCCCTTTGAAAAAGGGAGACCGCGCGAAGCGCAGAGGGATTTTACAATCAAGTTGCAAGTGTGTTTACCCATATCAAGGAGCTAAGCGATGAGCAAAGATGGAACGGGTTTAGACGAATTATCAGAGCCAGGAGCCGGAAGTAGCCAAGCTCCCGTTGAAGATCCAATAATTGATCTGACTGCCTCTGGGGAATTGCTTTCGATGTTTGGTGTTAATGTTAAAGAATTAGAACCTAAAGGGCTTACGGTAATTAAAGACTTACTAAAAAAATTAGCCACACCAGTAGCCATTTTAAAAGAAGTGGCTAATCATCATGATGCAGCAAAAGCGTTAACCTCAGCCATGGATCTTTTCCGTAAACAAAATGGCAATCGAAGCCCACGATCAAGAGAAGTTGAAAGTTGGATCAGGGAAGCTCAAGAACAAGGTCTTGAAGCAGCAGATGCTGCTGCAATTAGAAGGGAACTTAAAAGTCAAATTTGATGAAAAATTTAGACAATATTGCGCCCATTCTAAATCAATATCTTCACGAACATATTCCTATCACTAAGGCGATGGGCTGTATTGTAAAATTTGCATCTCCTGATAAAGTCATTATCGCAGCACCCTTTTCAAATAATATCAATCACAAACAATCTGTTTTTGGTGGCAGTTTACATGCAATTGCGACTTTAGCCTGCTGGGGCTTATTGTATAGCAATTTTATGGAATTATTAGGCTCCATTGATATTGTGATTACCAGAAGTGAAATTAATTATCACAAACCGGTAACAAAAGATTTTGAGGCAATTTGCTTTAAAGCCGATCCTGAAAACTGGGAAAAACTTAAAAACATCAGCTTGCATAAAAAAGGTAAAGGTCGTATTTGTTTAAATGCTGTAATACGCGAAAATGAAAAAGTTGCTGTTGCCTATCAAGGTGAATTTGCGGTGATTAAACGTCGTTAATTGCGACAATTCATCAATTTGTTTTCTTGACTCCTAAACGTTGATTGGTATAATCAGGGCGCTTTTATTATTTAAAATGCCAATATATCAAGGAGATGAGATATGAGTAAACAAGGAACGAAACCGAATGTCGATAGTATTCAGCAACAACTCCAAGCTGCTATGCGAGAAGTTGAGCGACTTCAAGCTGAGTTAAGATCACTCCAACAACAAATTGCCCCTAGTACTGAAAGTCCTGAAGCCCATGGAGCTGAAGTAAGGGTTCAACAATCTCATGCAAATTACGTCGGCCCAGTAGCGGATACTGGTGGTGGTGTAACCGTTGGTGGGGATTATAAGGGTCCGGTAGCGGATGTTGGTGGTGGTGTAACCGTTGGTGTGGGTTATAAGGGGCCGGTAGCGAAAACAGGTTATGTTACTGTTGGGTCTCCAGCAAAAGGTGGCCAAGGTGATGGGAGTCAAGTTGCAGGTGAGGATAAAGCTGCTGCCTCTGCGGCCCCTCGTGATGCCTATGCTCCAATTAGTCCTAGTGCTGCTGCCTCTGCGGCCCCTCATGATGCCTATGCTCCAATTAGTCCAAGTGCTGCCGCCTCTGCGGCCCCTCGTGATGCCTATGCTCCAATTGGTCCTAGTGCTGCTGCCTCTGCGGCCCCTCGTCGTGAAGTGAAAGAAAAACAAGAACAGAAAAAAGCAGAAAAGGCAGGAGCAGATGAGAGTGCTAAAAAGCCTCAAGCCTCATCACCACCACTTTTTTCCGGAGAAGTAAAAGAAGAAAAGGATCACGCCTCTTCCGAACAACAAATTGCACAACTTCAAGCTCAGCTGCAAGAAGCACAAAGACAAATTGCCGCAGAAAGGGAAAGACGTGAAAGAGCAGATAAAGAACTGAAGGAACGAAAAGAAAAAGAGGATAAAAGGGAAAGTAGAAGAAGAGAGGAAAGAAGAGGAAGAGACAAAAAAACCGAACAAGCGAAGGCAGAACGTCCGTGGAGCGTTAAAATACCCGACGCGAAATCTGAAAAGTCCGTAGCGCCATCTGTACAACCTTCTTCAGTTGTCAAAGCAGAAGCGGGTAGAATTAAAGATAAGCCTGATCCAATGGAACTAGATGATGCTTCCAAGGCGCCTAAACAATCTGCTCAAGATGCTCAACCGCCATCAAGTGCGTCGCCAAGTTTAATTCCACCGCGAGCACAGTTTTCAGCCCATCAGCCTCGAGTAAGAGCAGAGGGCCAAACTCCTACCCCATCAGATCCCGAAGAAGATTTATTTGTACTGAGTCTTCCAAGAAGACTTCGGTTACGCCTTGTGCAAGGCGATGTCACTAAAGAAGAAATGGAAGCAATGATGGCAGATTTTCTCAATACCAACAAAATTGAGGATTGGCTTGAAGATGGCGTTAAAGTAGTTCGAAGTCGTAGAGTATCTTTGACACAGCCACTTCAATCAACGGCACCGTCGATTGCACCACAACCTTCTCAAAGTAGTATGGTCATGCCCACGCAAGCCGCTTCCAGGAGTGGCGGATCACCAAGAGCGCCAAGAAGCAGAAGTGTTAGAGAAGATGCAATTGATTTGATAGCTCAAGCATTGCATAAGCCAGCAAAGGAGTTGCAAGCAGCAATGCAGCAAGCAAGTGCAATGATTTCAAATCCAGGCGACGCAAACGAAATAGCACAATTAACGTGGGATGCTATTGAATTGTGTTATCAAAACGATCTCGATCGACTGATGAAAAATGATGATTTTCTTCAAGCGCTAGATCATTGTAAAGCTAGCAAGCTTTTTGATCGAATAGAAAACGAACATGAAAGAATCAAAGAGGAAATGAAAGAAAAACCTGGTAAAGAACCCAAAATAATGGAGGACACACCAAAAAGAATCAAAGAGGAAATGAAAGAAAAACCTGGTAAAGAACCTAAAATAATGGGGGATACACCAAAAGATGAAGAAATAGATTATCTCTTTGTTGATCTTGAAGCACCAACCCTAGAAGCCTCAAATGTTATTAGAGAAATAAATGAAAAATTGAAGTTAGGTATTCGTTTAAGGGAAGATAGTGTCATTATTTTTTCAAGTGATCTCCAAGAAGCCAAAAAGCAAAGAGAACAGTTGGCACTTGCACTTAAAGAACGTAACTTGGTTGAGATCAAAACCGTCAGCTGGCAATCCATGATGGATCCCAAGACAGAAGCAAAGTTGGAATGGGCTGCTAAGAAAGGGGTACGATGGGTAGTAGAAGACAAATGTAAGTATAAAATTGATGGGGTCGCTGTCGCTCGGCAAACATTTCTTACCAACTATCATCGGGCAAGGAGGGGAAATCCCTTCCCCTATGCTGGAATGACGCCTGAGCAGAGGAAGGAAGCAGAAGAAAGAGAATTAAGAAGCCTGGGCTTTGGCAAAAATGGCAAGATCCCTGAAGCGAGTTGGGCAAAAAGAAAATTAGTGAAAAAACTGGAACACTTAGGGCTTCTTGAAGAAGATAGAGACCAAAGAGACGTTGCTGAAGATACCGGTAAAGTGACTAGAAAAATGCGATGGAATTTGAGATAAGAGCTGATTGACCATCGCAAAAACTCTGAATACCTTGCCCCTGCTTTTGCAGGGGTAACTTATGTCCTCGCTGCAAAGCCAATCAATAGTATTACTCAACAATTTTATACTAAAGAAGATATAAATGCTTGGTACAGTAATGAAAACCCTCCAGATTTTGAATGAACAAGAAAAAAATGCTAAGAAAAAGAATTTAACTACAGCAAAATGAGCATGGCCGCTATATTGCTAATGGGGCAAGAGCCAAGGCAGTCACAAAATAGATTGAGTTGTTATGAAAAAGAAACTTTCTTCAATAAGCACAGAATTAATGGAGCCATCGCGGGCAGAATCTCTGTACAAAAAGGTATCAAACCACATTGATAATGCTCGCCAGGTTGTTCAGCGCTCAATTGACATTGAAATGGTAAAAGCGTATTGGCATATCGGTCGAGATATTGTCGAAGAAGAGCAGCATGGCAAAGAAAGGGCTGAATACGGCCAAGCGGTATTGCAAACACTTTCTGTTAATCTAAAACAAAAATATAAGAGCGGGTATAGCGTAGATACACTAGAAAGAATAAGGAAATTTTACCTTTTATATCAAGAAGATATGCCAGCTTCAAATTCCGCACCGCTGGTGCGGAAATCTGAAAAAGGCCTATCAGCCCGGAAATCCGCACCAGCGGTGCGGAATTCTACATTACCATTCCTCTCTCATAATTTGTCATGGACACATTATCTTTTGCTTATTCGTATAAGGAACCCTCAGGCTAGAAAATTTTACGAACTAGAAACAAGCAAAAATAATTGGTCATCTAAAGAATTGCGAAGGCAAATAGGAAGCATGCTATTTGATAGATTATTAAAAACAAAGGATGAAAAAGAATTATTACGTTTAGCATGCAAGGGACAAGAAATTAATAATCCTGAAGATGCGATAAAAGAGCCTCTTGTTCTTGAATTTTTAGGGTTGCCCGAACGATATCATAAAGTTGAATCAAAGGTCGAAAAGGCATTAATCAATAACTTACAGCAGTTTCTTTTGGAGCTGGGCAAAGGATTTGCATTTGTAGCTAGACAAAAACGATTAACCTTAGAAAGTGATACATTTTTTGCCGATTTGGTTATGTATCATTATATTCTTAAGTGTTTCGCTGTGATAGACATCAAGACACATGAGCTAACTCATGCGGACCTAGGACAAATGCAATTATATGTAAATTATTTTGATAAAGAAATAAAGATGGAAAATGATAATCCAACGATTGGGCTGATTTTATGTACCGAGCGGAACGAAACCGTCGTTAAATATATGCTTGGTGAGAAAGCAAAACAGATATTTGCTAAAACGTACCAATTCCATTTGCCAACAGAAGCTGAACTTGAAAGGGAATTGAAACGTGAAATCGAAGCAATTCAACATAAAGAAGCTGATAAAAATGAAGGCAAGAGGGGATAGTGCTGCGCTCAAAACAAACCAATTTGAACTCATTTGTGTTTTAACCAAACAACCCATATCGAGGAGGAATTTAAATCATGACTAGATAGCGTTGGCGAAGGATTTGAATATAAAAAATATCAAAACTTAACTCCCTTTCATATTGCCTATGAAGCAGGAATACAAGCGATAAGATACCCTTCAAAGTTCACTCAAAAAAATTGTATCCCGATATACCTATCAAACTTTGAGAATACTGAATCTTTTGTTGAAATAAATTCTGACGAAGTACCGCAACTAATTTTAAATAATACTAATAAAATAGACAAAAATAATTATTTAAATTTTGTATAACAATCGTACTAAAAAATAGTTGATAAATTCATTATTAATG
>JBIOEB010000064.1:0-12839 GCA_044445585.1 Candidatus Berkiellales bacterium | reverse complement strand
TTTTTAGAATATAAAGCAATAAAGCGAGGAAAAATAGTTATAAAGGTTCCTGCCCATTATTCTAGTCAAGAATGTGCTGAGTGCGGCCACATTCACCCAGATAACAGAAAGTCTCAATCAGAATTTCTGTGTCTATTTTGTGGAAACGAAGACAATGCAGACTTAAATGCAGCAAAAGTGATAGGCAAGAGAGGAGTCAGATATTTATTGTCGAGGCCAAAAGCCAAGACAAAAACTAGGCTGGGGATCAGCCGAAGTAAAGCTAGGCGAGGAATAAGTAAGACGGAAACAGGCTCTCTATTTTCGCAAATTCCTATGACCCTAGAAGCTCGTCTCCTTTAGGGGCGAGCAGTTCACATCTCAAGTGATGAGAAAAGGAAAAAGGACAATAAGGTCAAATCCACCACAACGACTTAAGCTCAAAATTGACACTTGCATCAAGCAAAGGATTAGCGTAGTATCACGATGAGTTAAATGACTATTAAGTGATGAGACGGCTTGTAGGGGACGGCCTCTGTGCCGGCCCGGGCGTTACGCGATGGGGGTTCCCTAAGGGGGAGAATCGCGATTCTCCCCCCTTAGGTGCAAGCGCGGATTCACTCCGCGCGCAGCATACAAAACAAGGAGCGCAGCGGGGGACGGCCTCTGTGCCGTCCCGAATAAAATAAAATGTAAAAAATGAGGGGTAAAAAAATGGCAACTGATGGTTCTCAAGCCTTGCGTGATGAATTATATGGGTTAATTAGCCCTAAAGTGAAATCTTTTGTGCTTAGCCATTCAACAGGGCGCTATATCAATAAATATATTGATGCCCTAAGTAAAAGTAATTTGAAATATAAAAAAGAACCTAGTCATACCACTCTTGTAGATTTAGAAAATAACGTCAAATTATGCCAAAATCAGAAATTCACACAATTTAATTATGATGAAATCTTCCGGCTAATTAATTTGTTAAAAGTTGAGGCAGCTCCTGTACAATCTGATCAAACAGAAGTTACTGCAGCTTCTACTGCTCCTACCCCTTCTAGCACCTCGACTAAATTTAAATAATTTATTTCAAGACTAAAAACCATAAGGAGTTTTTTAATGGCTAATGCTGGTCCGAGAGATAGTTTGAGCGAACAATTATCGAAGCAAATTTTTGAAGGTTGTATGGAGCAGAAGCTTGATCAAGCCGGTTATACACATCCTCTTGTCCGAGCACTCAATGATATGAATCTTGCTTTTTCAGCAAATGAAGGGGGTTGCCCACTATCTCAACTATTCGCCCAAGTTCGAAAATGTCAATTAGATATGGATATTCGTTCCTTTCATTATGATGAGATATATCGACTATTTAAAGAAATCATCCAAATAAAATGGGATCAGGATGTTGCTAACCTTTTAAAAGAAATTGAATCATCACCTACTCCAAGAAGATCGCCAGGAATGGGATTTATATAAATTCTAATGCTTTACCTCATATCAACATTTTTTTAACTAAAATATTAGGAGTTTTTCATGGTATTAACACGTGCTCGCAAAAAAGAGTTATTAGGTCTTTACTTTGATGAATTAACCGCTTTAATAGGTCAAGGTTGTATGAGTCAATCACAGATAAATGGCCATTTTTTAGATTTCGTTCAAGTACTAATAAACTTGAATGTGGCCTTCTCACAAGATCGAACAGCAGTACCTCTATCACAATTACTAAGACAAGTTCGACAGTGTCAACTTCAGGGGCTTCGTGAATTTCCTTATGATGCAATTTATCGGAAATTCCAAGATATCAACCGGATCCAAGAAGATGTTGAGGTTGCTCGAATTTTATATGGAGATAATGCAGCGCAAGCGCCAGGTAAGGGAAGGCATGCTAGGATCTAAGCTATAAAATGCTTCTGATAAAGCTCTAGCATCAGTTGATGAATTTTCGGCGAAGCAGCAAGGATGCTATTTGCTTCTAGAAAATCTGGGTTGCCATCGATGGTGGTGACCCACCCGCCGGCTTCAAAAATAAATAATGCGCCTGCGGCAACATCCCATGGCTTTAAACCAAATTCCCAAAAGCCATCGAGCCTTCCTGCTGCAACATAAGCCAAATCTAATGCCGCTGCGCCGGCACGACGGATCCCGTGACAATGTGGGATCAATGCTCTAAAAAAGGTTAAATAGTTATCAAGGTTGTGAAATTCGCGAAAAGGAAAGCCCGTTCCTAATAAAGATTTCTCGAGTCGATCGGCATTGCTAACACGAAGACGACGCCCATTCATTTGCGCACCATTACCGCGGCTTGCAGTAAAAAGCTCGTCGCGAATAGGATCGTACACCACACCATGTATGATTTTATCTTCTTTTTTAACCGCAATCGAAATGCAAAATTGTGGAAAACCGTGAAGAAAATTAGTCGTGCCATCGAGTGGATCGATGATCCAAGTTGTATCAGAGCCGCTGGTTGAGGCAATTAATCCGGATTCTTCGCCCAAAATGGCATGATGGGGAAAGGCTTTATGAATGGTATCGATGATCGCTTCTTCGGCCATTCTATCCACTTGTGAAGCAAAATCATGGATCCCTTTTTCGACTATTGCCAGGCTAGCGAGTTGATCTTGCGAGCGCATAATAATTTTGCCGGCTTGTCGAGCTGCTTTAATTGCAATGTTAATGGTAGGATGTGTATTGGTTGGGTGCATAAATCTCTTACTCGTATTTAGTAGGATTATACATAATATGCTGCAAGATGCGAAGACCATTGAAGTGTTCTCTATGGTTATCGCCGTGTTAAGATACTTCGATGCTTAAAAAGGTTTTAATTGTACTTTGTCGCCCTAGTCACCCTGGCAATATTGGTGCAGTCGCACGTGCGATGAAAAACATGGGGCTAACGCAGTTGGTGTTAGTTTCTCCGAACCAGTTTCCCAGTCAACAAGCAACCGATCGCGCTTCAGGGGCAGACGATGTGCTTGCGCAAGCAATAGTAGTGAGCACCTTTGAAGAGGCAATCCACAGCTGTCAATGGGTGTTTGGTACTAGTGCCCGTCAACGAGAGTTTCCGCTACCCGTGCTTACGCCAAAGCAGGCAGCAGAGATGATTAAACAATTAAGTGGATCTGAGCAGAAAATTGCGGTGGTCTTCGGTAATGAGCAATCTGGGCTTTCAAATGAAGAGTTGCATCTCTGTGATTATCATTTGTCGATCCCAGCGTGCCCCGAATATTCTTCGTTAAATTTAGCTGCAGCCGTACAGGTGATAGCTTACGAAATTTATCAAACCACTGTAAATGAGAATGATTCCGATTCAAAACCTTTGTCGCGCTCTTTTATCAAGGCCAACTCTGGCGAAGTCATGGGATTAATCAAGCAATTTGAAGAAGTGGCCATTGCATTAAAGTTTTTAGATCCTAAACACCCCAAAAAATTAATGACACGGATCAAACGATTATTTAGCAAAGCGCAATTAGAAACAGAAGAAGTAAATATCCTTCGTGGATTTTTGAAAAAGATCCCTTGTACCCTGAAATAAAAACTTTTTGTCATCCTGAGCTTGTAGGGGACGGCCTCTGTGCCGTCCCGAAATAATGGTAAGGCGCTGTAGGGACGGCCTTTATCCCATCTTCAAAATCTTGACTCTTTTAGTAGGGTATGAGAACCTTCAAGCAACCAAAAGAGATATATAAGCTATGAAGCTAACAACTAAAGGTCGATATGCCGTTACCGCGTTATTGGATCTCACTCTTCATGAACAAGAGGGCCCAACGACGGTGGCACGATTAGCTGAGCGTCAAGGGATCTCGGCGACATATCTCGAGCGTTTAACCGGACAAATGCGCGCAAAAGGGTTGTTAAAAAGCGTGCGTGGCTCAAAAGGGGGCTATATTCTTGCGCGTCGCCCTGAACACATTACGGTGGCAGATATTATTGCGGCAGTGAACGAAGGGATCGACACCACGCGTTGTGGTGGGCAAGCCAATTGTCATCAAGGCAAGGTTTGTTTAACGCATCATTTATGGGATGCGCTTAATCAAGAGATTTTTCAATTTTTAGAAGGGATCACACTGAGTGCCCTTGCAAGTAATCAACAAATTCAACCAGAGCACAAAACGCGGATCCGGTTTAAACATGTTTAAGGCGATATTAATATCATATCCAAAATCGATTAGCTTTAAGTTGGCACAACAATTATTACGTTGTGGGCTGGTGAAAATCGTTAAATATTTTCCATTAACGCTGAAATGGAAAGGTAATTCTGAAGAAGGTGATCCTGAAGTGATCAAAACTCCTTTTCCAAACAAACCATTTATCCAGGCAAAAGCAAAAAGGGGAAGCAATGAACAAGCAGTTGTATTTTGATTATGCTGCAACCACCCCGATGGATCCTAGGGTAATCACCAAAATGATGTCTTGCATGCAGGAGCATTTTGGTAATCCGGCCTCGCGCTCGCATGCCTATGGTTGGGAAGCCGAAAATTTAGTCGAAACTGCGCGTGAGCAAGTTGCCGCCTTAATTCATGCTGATCCACGCGAAATTATTTGGACTTCGGGAGCAACAGAATCAAATAATTTGGCGCTGAAAGGGGCCGCACAATTTTATCAAAGTAAAGGTAAACATATTATTACCAGCAAAATTGAGCATAAGGCCGTGTTAGATACTTGTCGTCAATTAGAGCGTGAAGGATTTGAAGTCACTTATCTTGAGCCTGATCGAGAAGGGATCATTTCTATTGATAAAATTCAGGCAGCACTTCGCAACGATACCATTATCATTTCCATCATGCATGCCAATAACGAAATTGGTGTCATCCAAGATATCGAAGCGATTGGTGATCTCACTCGTGAAAAGGGCATTATATTTCATGTCGATGCGGCGCAAACCGCCGGCAAAATTCCTATTGATATGGAAAATAACAAAATTGATCTCTTATCCATTTCTGGCCACAAACTCTATGGGCCAAAAGGCATTGGCGCGCTTTATGTGCGACGTAAACCGCGTGTCAGGTTAACACCCCAAATGCATGGCGGTGGTCATGAGCGCGGATTTCGCTCAGGAACTTTGCCTACGCATCAAATTGTGGGTTTTGGCGAAGCCTGTCGCATTGCAAAAGAAGAATTAGCAACCGATGCGATCCGGATCGAACATTTGCGTGATAAATTATGGCAAGGTTTAAAAGAGATTGAAGAAATTTATTTAAATGGTCACCCGCAAAAACGGCTTCCTGGTATTTTGAATGTCAGCATCAACTATATTGAAGGGGAATCGTTGATCATGGGCTTAAAGGAGCTGGCATTATCATCGGGATCGGCTTGCACCTCAGCCAGTTTAGAGCCTTCGTATGTCTTGCGGGCTTTAGGGTTAAATGATGAATTGGCACATAGCAGTTTGCGTTTTTCGTTAGGACGATTTACGACTGAGCAAGAAGTAGACACCGCCATTAACGCGGTGAAAAAAATCGTTGGTCGCTTAAGGGAAATGTCTCCCTTATGGGAAATGGTACAAGATGGCATTGATTTAAACACAATTGAGTGGGCGGCTCATTAAGGATTTATTATGGCATACAATGAAAAAGTGATTGATCATTACGAAAACCCGCGTAATGTGGGTAAGCTTGATCCGCAAGATCCCACCGTGGGTACCGGGATGGTAGGGGCGCCTGCGTGTGGTGACGTGATGAAATTACAAATTAAAGTGGATGAACAAACGGGCGTGATAGTCGATGCGAAGTTTAAAACGTATGGTTGTGGATCGGCCATTGCATCCAGTTCGTTGGCAACAGAATGGCTAAAGGGGCGTACCTTAGATCAAGCGGATCAAATTAAAAATACCGATATTGCTGAAGAATTAAAACTCCCACCGGTGAAAATACATTGTTCTTTATTAGCTGAAGATGCAATCAAAGCTGCGGTTAAAGATTTAAAAGCTAAACAAAAAGAGGGAGATCATGATCACATCCAATCTTGATTTACCACCCAATGATCCCGGGCTAACGGTTTCTGAACCTGCGCTGGGTCATATCCGTCGCTCGTTACAAAAAGCTTCCGGCAATGAAGCGCCCATTGGTGTCAGAGTAGCGGTACGTAAGGCGGGATGTTCGGGCTATGAATATCTATTAGAGTATGCTTATTCCCACAGCCAAAAACCCATCGATTATGCCTTTACTTTTGATGATATTACCGTGTTGGTGGATAAAGAAATTTATCTTAAATTTTTAAAAGGTGGCACGGTGATTGATTTTCGCAAAGAAGGCATTAACGAAGGGTTAAATTTTGATAATCCGAATGTTGGTGCTCAATGTGGTTGTGGTGAAAGTTTTACCTTGGCAGACGAATAATGTCGCAAGAATTAAATGATTTTTTTACATTGTTTGGTTTAAAACCAATTTTTTTGCAAAATAGTTCTGATATTAAAAAAAATTATCTTAAGTTGCAGCAAAAAATTCATCCGGATAATTTTATCGATGCCACACCTGCCGAAAAGCGTTTAAGCATTGAATATGCTGCAAAAATCAATGAAGCCTATCGAACGCTAAGTGATCCCATTAAACGTGCGATAGTGTTGTTATCGCGTTATGGTGTCGACGTTCAAGAGGAAACCGACACCAGTATGCCAATGGAATTTTTGATCGAGCAAATGGCATTGCGAGAGCGATTGGCCGAAGTATCGACGAGCAACGATCCGATCGGTGAAACGCAAGCGCTTAAAAACACGGTTGACACTGCGCTAAAAGACTGTGAACAAAAACTAACGGATTATTTAGATGGATCAACATTAAATTTATCTGCAGCCAAGGATTGTGTGCGTAAAATGCTTTTTTATAAACGAATGAATGAAGAGCTTTAAATTGCCATGCTACAAATTCAAGCACCAAAAGAGCAAAACATCCCACGACGCGCAGTCGGGATTGATTTGGGGACCACCTTTTCGTTGGTTGCGTGTGATATCGATGGCAAAATTGAAGTGCTTACCGATGAAGAAGGCCAAGCGCTGTTACCCTCGGTGGTGCGCTATTTATCTTCTGCAGTAGAAGTGGGCGCAAAGGCACAAGCACATTTTGTGCACGATCCACAAAATACGATTGTTTCTGTCAAACGCTTGATGGGGCGCAGTCCAAAAGAATTACCCTATTCCCTGCCTTACCATTTTACCGATCTGCAATCCTCTATTTCGATGATACAAACGGTTAAAGGCGTGGTTAATCCTATTGATGTTTCAGCAGAAATTTTAAAAAAGCTGATGCAACGCGTTCATAAAATCGATAGCCAAATTCATGAAGCGGTGATCACGGTGCCAGCCTATTTTGACGAGGCGCAGCGTCAAGCCACCAAAGATGCCGCAGCGCTTGCCGGGATCAAAGTACTGCGTTTATTAAATGAGCCTACGGCAGCGGCTATTGCGTATGGCTTGGATCAAGGCGCGAAAGGGTATTGTTTAATTTATGATTTAGGGGGTGGCACCTTTGATGTGTCGCTTTTACAGTTAACCAATGGCATTTTTGAAGTTTTAGCGACCGGTGGTGACACGGCTTTAGGGGGCGATGATATTGATCACTGCATTGCCAAATGGGCGTTGCAGCAGTCAAGTCACACACTTTCTCAAGTTAATTTTCCTGATCTGTTAATGAAAGCACGTTGTGTCAAAGAAAATCTAAGTCACTGTGATCATTGTCCCGTGTCGGTTGAAAATTGGAGCGGAAAATTATCGCAAACACAATTTAATGAATTGATTTCGCCTTTTATCTCTCGAACGATTTCAATTTGCCAGCAAGTGCTTAAAGACGCTGCTGTTTCTAAGGAAATAATTGATCATGTTGTTTTAGTCGGCGGATCAACGCGGATCCCTTTGGTGCGTCAACAAGTCGATGCGTTTTTTGGTAAAGAGCCTTTAACAAAGCTTAATCCTGATCAAGTGGTTGCCATGGGTGCTGCTCATCAAGCGAGTTTATTAGTTGGCAATCGTCGTCAAGATAATATGCTTTTATTAGATGTTATCCCATTATCGTTAGGTGTTGAAATGATGGGAGGGATCGTCGAAAAAATCTTGCCACGCAATACCCCTATTCCGGCACAATCAACGCAAATGTTTACCACCTTTCGCGAGGGGCAAACTGGCTTATCGTTACATATTGTTCAAGGTGAGCGCGAATTAGCTAAAGACTGCCGATCGTTAGCGCAATTTGATTTAAATGGGATCCCGCCCATGCCTGCTGGCAAAGCACGAATTGAAGTGACTTTTAGAATAGATGCCGATGGACTACTCCAAGTGCAGGCGAAAGAATTAATTTCTGGCATTAACAGTGATATTATCATTAAACCTACCTATGGCTTAACCGAAGATAAAGTACTGGCAACGCTTGAAGAATCGATTTTGCATGCAGAAGAAGATATTCAACAGCGCAAATTACACGACAAAATATTAGAAGCCAATCAGTTATTAATGAGTTTAGACCAAGCGTTGAAAAGCGACTCAAACTTGTTAAACAGATCGCAAATAGATCACTTGACTGAGGCCATGCAACTTTGTCGTAAAGCGATCCATTCTCAAGAAATGAAACCCATTAAGCAAACCCTAAATAACTTATCACCGCTGGCGGAAGAATTTGGGCAATTGCGTTTAAATGCCACACTGAAACAAGCCATTATCGGTAAAACATTAACTGATCTAGAAAACGTGATCCATGACTAAAATTACCTTTTTACCGCATGAACAGATCTGCCCTCAAGGTAAAACCATTGAGGTTGCGCCTGGACAATCTATTTTAGATGCGGCTTTAGATCATGGAATTGAAATTGAGCATGCTTGCGAGAAATCTTGCGCGTGTACTACTTGTCATGTGATTGTTCGGAAAGGCTATGATTCCCTTGAACTGCCGATTGAACGCGAAGAAGATCTACTCGATCGCGCCTGGGGGTTAGAGCCACATTCGCGATTAAGTTGTCAGGCGATTGTGAGCGATGAAGATTTAGAAGTGGAGATCCCCAAATATTCTGTTAATCAAGTATCGGAGAAACGCTAATGTCATACCATTGGACGGATGTGCAACCTATTGCTGAGTTGTTAGCAGATAAATATCCTGATGTCGATCCGCAATACGTTCGTTTTACCGATTTACATCGTTGGATTTGTGAATTACCCGAGTTTAAAGATGATCCCAAACGTAGCAATGAAAAAATATTAGAAGCGATCCAAATGGCCTGGATAGGGGAAGTATAAGTAGAGTATAATGTTGGGGCTTAAATGTAGTTGGATCATTAACCTGGAGAATATATGGCAATAGAGCGTACATTATCAATTATCAAACCCGATGCTGTGGCAAAAAATGTCATAGGCCAAATAATTTCCCGTTTTGAGCAAGCCGGTTTACGGGTGATTGCAGCTAAAATGATGCATCTTACACGTGAACAAGCAGAAGGCTTTTACGAAATTCATCGTGGACGTCCTTTTTACAACGATCTGGTTAAGTTCATGATCAGCGGCCCTGTGTTAGTTCAAGTCTTAGAAGGTGAAAATGCCATTGTGGTGAATCGCGATGTGATGGGGGCAACCGATCCCAAACAAGCAGCGGCGGGTACGATCCGTGCCGATTTTGCTAAAACCATTGACGAAAATGCTGTTCATGGATCCGATGCTCCCGACACCGCAGCGCGGGAAATTCAGTTTTTCTTTAAAGATAACGAATTGATTCAGCGCGTCCGATAAATGAGCGAAAAAATAAATTTATTAGGTTTAGATCAAAAGGCATTAGCGAATTTCATGGTCGAAATTGGCGAAAAGCCTTTTCGCGCCCTGCAAATTATAAAGTGGATCCATCAAGAAGGGATCAGCGACTTTGCCTTGATGACGAATTTAAGTAAAGATTTAAGGCAATTGCTGAGCGAAAAATGCATTATCCAAGCGCCCGAAGTGATCAGTGAGCATTTAGCTTCTGATGGTACGCGCAAATGGTTATTTCGTGTACCGGGTGGCAGTGCGATTGAAACCGTTTACATTCCAGAACCTGCACGCGCAACGCTATGCATTTCTTCGCAAATAGGTTGTGCCTTAAATTGCCGTTTTTGCCATACTGCGCAGCAAGGTTTTCAACGTAATTTGACTTCTGCCGAGATCATTGGTCAGCTTTGGTTTGCGGTAAAAACGCTGAAAGCAGAAGGGAATTTTAAAGCCATCGATCGTCCTATTACCAATGTGGTGTTTATGGGCATGGGCGAGCCGCTGTTAAATTTTGATAATGTGATTTTGGCAGTCAATATTATGCTCGATGATTTAGCTTATGGGCTCTCGAAGCGTCGTGTGACCATCAGTACTTCTGGCGTCGCACCGGCTATTTTGCAATTAAAAGAAGTATGCGATGTCGCTTTAGCTTTATCTTTGCATGCACCCAATGATGATTTACGAACACAAATCGTTCCACTCAATAAAAAATATCCCATTGCTGAAGTGCTATCCGCCTGTAAACAATATTTGGGTGATGATAAGCGTCGCCGCATTACGATTGAATATGTGATGTTAGCGGGAATAAACGATCAACCTCATCATGCTTATGAATTAAAAAAATTGTTAAGGGGTTATCCTGCCAAGGTGAATTTAATTCCGTTTAATCCTTTTTTGGGAACGATCTACCAACGTTCCGATCCGCAAACCATTAGTCATTTCCAGACTATTTTAATGGAAGGAGATCTCATCACCACGACTCGTAAAACCCGTGGCGATGATATTGATGCTGCATGTGGTCAATTAGCCGGGCAGGTAAATGATAGAACACAACGCAGCCATAAGTTTAAGCAAAGTTTACAAACAAGGCTTTCGTTACAAGTTGTAGAATAATCATGATTTATAGTAGTTTGATTATCGTGTTTTTAGTCATCGCTTTGAGCGCGTGCACCTCTTTAAATCAAAATGAAATGAATGAAAATCCTCAAAACGCCTCAGCACTTTATAGCCTACCTGATAAAATTGATCATGAAAAAGCAGCTAAGCTGAACATTGAACTCGGCTTAAATTATTTAAAACAAGAACAAATTACCCGTGCCAAAGCAAAATTGACCCATGCAAAAATGTTGGCACCACAATTACCCGAAGTACATTATGCTTATGGTTACTTTCTAGAGACGGTAGGCGAAATAGAACAAGCCGAGAAATCGTATCTAAAAGCCATTAGTTTATATCCGAGGGGTGGTATCGAACATAATAATTATGGTACTTTTCTTTGCCGCCAAGGGAAATACCGCTTGGCTGAAAAAGAATTTTTATTGGCGATTAACGATCCACATTATTTGAATACTGCCGAAGCCCTTGAAAATGCTGGGCTGTGTGTTTTGCAAGTGCCAGATAGCGTAAAGGCAGCAAAATATTTTGAAAAGGCCTTACGTTATGATCCTAAACGCGTGAATGCCTTAATTGAATTGGCGACCCTGTCGTGTCAGCAAAAAAATAAAACCTTGGCGAAAGCGTATCTAGAACGATATTTAGCAATTGCTAAGCCCACCGCTCGAACAAATCAATTGAAACAGCAAATAGCAGAATCCCCTTAAAGAATATTTATTTCCTGCCGAAACCTCAAAAGTAACCGTTAAACTCTAGGAGGCAGCGCTCAACGATCTTGAGCACTGGATAGAATTGATGAAATCAAATATTAAACTACTGATTTTGTTGGTAACTGCAGGAATTCTTGCTGGCTGTCAATCAACGGGTCAATCTAATAACACGCCAATGATGATGGGGACTTCCTCAGGCAAAGTAATCGGTGCGCAATACTATCCAGGATCAAATCAGGCCGCAGGCGTCGGTGCTGGTGCACTCTTTGGCGACACTACCGGTAATGGAATTGGACGAGCACCAAACCAATCAGATGTGCACTCTGCACATAATGGGTTTGTTAAGGCGACCAGAGTACCGATTGGTGAAACCGTATATTGGCATAATAAACGAACCAGTCATTGGGGAACCTTCTGCCCCATACGAGACGGACATTCCCTTTGTGGAAATTACTGTCGCGAATTCGTCACCACCACGTTTATTGATGGTCGTGCAGAGCGTACGTATGGCACAGCTTGTCGTCGACCAAATGGAACCTGGGAATTAATGTAACTGCCGAAATGAAACGATCGCTCTCGGCAAGAGAGCGATCGTAAAATTGTTTTATTTAATAAGTGATATTAATCCGAGTTTTTCCCACTGTCACAAAGTTTTGATTTAACCATTTTGCTTCAAAGGGGGGAACCCGAACGCAGCCGTGGCTTGCATTAAAGTCTGGCACCGCCCCACCATGTAATGCATACCCGCCTTGAAAGTGCATGCAATAAGGCATCGGTGCGCCACCACGGGGTACAGGGAAAAGATTGGATTTACAGCCGGAGCCTTTCTTATTGTAAATGGTATAGGTCCCGGTAACTGTTTTGCAGGCTTTACCAATATCAGGGCAAAAGCTTTTCCCACCCGAAGCGTTTCCCCAACGTACTAAATTGCCGTTACCATCATAAGCTCCCCAAGCAAGAAGGCTTAAATTAACTTTGATGATATTGCTATCTGATATCGTTTGTGGGAAAGGTGAGCGTTCTAAAGTGTGCTCCGCTTCATATTGTCTTTGTTTACCGAGTACAAATTGATGCCAAGCACCCGCATTGACTGAACCATTACCAGTGGCATTGATGGATGCATTGATTGGACGAGATCCTTTTTTGTAATCTGCATTGGCACCCGGCAAATATGCAAAGGTGATGATGTTGAGTATTATACCGAATACTATATATTTGTTTATCATGATTAACCTCCCAGCTTTATAAGATTAATTTTATTTAAATTAAGCGTTACTAAGGCAAGAGAGGAGAGGGTTAAGTTCCGGATTTTAAGTAGTTTTAACTGTATATATAAT
>JBIOEB010000063.1:0-12904 GCA_044445585.1 Candidatus Berkiellales bacterium | reverse complement strand
GATTTAAACATATGGTTTTTTTTAATCAAATAATTGTTTAAAGAACAGAATATAATATTTAATTTTTGGTTTGGCAGTTTTAATTTTATTTTTTTTAAATAAACTGCCTGTAATACAAATTTTTTACTTCTTATTATAATTAATGGTAATATTTGACAAATATCGTAATGGTTGGATTTTAAAGAGAATAATGTATGAATTCAATTTATCAAGAAGTAATACAATTTATTGATTTAACCAATTTGTCAAATGATCTCAATCAAACGGACTTAATTACTCTTTGTGAGAAAAGCCATTCAAAGGCTTATAAAGTGGCTGCTATTTGTGTTGAGAAGCAATATGTATCTTTTTGTAAAAAATATTTATCGTCGAGTGGTATTCCCATCGCAAGCGTGTTTAATTTTCCAAATGGTGATCAAGAGATCTCAAAAATACAAGATGATATTTCAGAATGCATTGCCAAGGGTGTTGATGAACTAGACATTGTGATCCCCATTAAAAATTTAATGCAGACTGATGATGTTAATCAATTTAAAGAAATAATTGTATCGTTTGCTACAGAGATCCGAAATTTTGTTCCCAATAAAATATTAAAATTTATCATTTCAACGGATGTGTTACAAAAGATCTCTTTGATTCAAGCGGCAACGGAAGCCGTGATTTTAGCTAAGGCCGATTTTGTAAAAACCTGCACCGGTAAAAATGGCGGCGGCGTCACCTTAGAAGCTTTACAAAATATGCTTGATGTTATCAAAAATATGAAAAGTAATATTGGCATAAAGGCCTCAGGAGGGATCAGGAATGTTCAATTTGCAGCAGAGATTTATAATTTGGTGAAAAAATCCCGTGGGGAGGAGTTAACGCCTAAGAACTTTCGGTTGGGGGCGAGTGGTTTGTTGGATGATTTATTGTTTCATGGGCAAGAGTTTTACTAGAAGCTGTCTCAAAAATGTTCTTATGCGTTGATCCTGCGTTGCAAGTCATTCTGCGCTGCTCATTTACTCGTCTGTAAACTCCGCTGCTCGCCTGACTTGCGCCTTGGCTGAACGCATAAGCCCTATTTTTGAAAATGTTCTTATGCGTTGATCCTGCTGAACGCATAATATCAGCCCTGTGTTTTTATTTTCTCTTTATCATCTATTAATAAAAGAGGCTATATTGTTTTTTATACAATAATTTTTTTGCACACTAAGGAGCTACACACATGTATACTCAATTCATTAAAAAATATAGTAATATTGCTCTTGCAATGGCCTCGTTGACCCTCGCAACCGTCGCATTGGCAGACGATAACAGTTTGGTTAATTCAATTACCGGTACTTATAATGGATATACAGCTTGTATTGGTAATCAACAGATTGGCGGTCGTTTTCAACAAGATTCCAACGATCAATTTTCTGGAGAAAATGCCGTTTTTTATATCAAGTATGATCCCACCAGTGGAAAGCTCTTTGCCACCGATACTTCATTTTCACCCAATACTTCTTTTTATCAAGGGTTCTTTGTCAATGATGCTGATTATCCACAAGACATTGGTAACTTTGGATTGACAAGCTGCGCAACAAACGTGTTTATTGTCAATAATAATAGCAATAGTAACCAAGGTGAAAATTTTCCTGAAATGGGAACCTTTTATGTGAAAAAGGGAAGTAATGGATGGAATCAAATTACTGGTACTTCAACTTCCATTGGAACAGATACGCAAGCGAATGGTGGTCAATATGTGCAAAGCTGTACTTGGTATTATACCCAAGTCAGTCACACTGTGCCTAATGGACAAGTGGGGTCGTGTAAACAAAGATAATCCTTGAATGAGATGGATCTATACCCAATACACTTCAAGATGCGAAGCATTATTGAAGTGTACTTTACGCGATGGGGGTTCCCTAAGGGGGAGAATCGCAATTCTCCCCCTTTTAGGTGCAAGCGCGAATTCATTTTTTATCCCTGGAGTAATTTCTCTTCCGCATTAAAGATCTCTTCGTTAGTGCCTTCTAACACCAGGATATCACCCGGCATTAATAGGGTATGTGCAGCAGGCGCATTACATTTGTACCCATGCCTTGAAAATGAAGCGATTTTTAAAGGGACTTTTTCTGCCGCTAATTCTTCAATTGTTCTACCTACCGCATAAGCACTTTCGGTGAGCTCCACTGCATGTAAATAAGCTTTTTCGCGCGCCTTAGTTTCAAGGTGACCTACTTTTTCACCTTCAAAAAAACCGCGTAAAAATTTATAACGATTCGCTTTGACTTCACGTACTTGTTGATGTGCTTTTGCTGGCGATTGCCCGAGTAAAATCAACATATGCGAAGCCAACATCAGGCTGGATTCTAATTTGTCTGGGATCACTTCGGTTGCACCAGCGATTTGAAGCGCTTCAAGATCGCTATCGTCGGTGGTGCGCACTAAAATGGGAATTTCTTTATTTAAGCGCCGAGCAATGCGCAAAATTTTAAGTGCCTGTTTAGGATTGGTAAAAGCAACAATGATCATGCGTGCTTGTCTGATCCCAGCAGAAATAAGCACGCTTTCTTGAGAAGGATCGCCAAAGAATACCGGTTCAGAAGCAGCTTTTGCTTCACGCAAGCGAACCGGATCGATATCTAACCCTACAAAGGAGATCCCTTCATATTCTAAAAATCGGGCTAAAGTTTGTCCGACGCGACCATAACCACAAATGATAACATGATCTTCTTGCGATCGCGGTGGTATGGATAATTCTTCGGTTAAGCCATCAATTTGATCTTTACCCAGTCGACGCAAAATAAAATGCGAAATTTTTTCGCTGTTACGAATTAAAATGGGTGATACCGCCATGCTAATAACAATAGCAGCAATCACAATTTGATTAGCATGAAGATCAATAACACTTTTATCTAAGGCCACGGCTAATAAAAATAGGCCAAATTCGCCGCCTTGGGCAAGCACTAAACCCGTGCGGATAGAGCTGTTTGGCGGTGAGCCGGCAAGTCGGGCTAAAATGGCAATCAGCGCGGCTTTAAAAATAATAAGAGCCACTAAAATAACCGCAATCCATTGCCAATCATCTATCACCACTCTGGGATCAAGAATAAGCCCGACAGAGATAAAAAATAATCCAAGTAAAATATCCCGAAAGGGTTGAATATCTGATTCAATTTGATGAACATATTCTGTTTCGGCCAACATCACCCCGGCTAAAAAAGCGCCTAATGCAGCAGAAAGACGGTAATACTCGGTGAGATAAGCCGACGCTAAAACCACTAAGAGAGCGGTGAGCATAAAAAGCTCAGAAGAGCGCGCTTGTGCAATATGATGAAACAATGGGCGCAATAGCCAACGACCCGCGGCTAGCATGATAAAGAAAATTAAAGTGCCGATCATCATTCGATGAAATAATGCAGCAAAAATAGAGCTTTCACCGGTGGATGCGGCTAATGCGGGGACGATAATCAGAAAAGGAACTGCCGCTAAATCTTGAAATAAAAGGATAGCTAACGATAATTTACCGTGGCTTTGATGGAGTTCATCTTGTTCGACTAATTGTTTAGTCGCCACCGCGGTTGAAGAGAGTGCGACTGCACCTGAAACAGCAATGGAGGCTGCCCAACTTAACCCGGCAAGCTTAGCAACCAATAATCCCGCTGCAGTACATAATAATACCTGAAGACCACCCAATCCGAGCAAAGCTCTGCGCATGGAAATTAATTTCGATAAGGATAATTCAAGCCCGATGGAAAAAAGTAAAAATACCACGCCAAATTCTGCAATATGTCGAATTTCTTCTTTGCTTTCGAGTAACCCTAAGCCATACGGGCCGACACAGGCACCTGCAATGAGGTAACCCAAAATTGGGGGCAAATGCATGCGTCGTAAGATCGAAACAATGACGACAGCAAGCCCAAGTGTAATTAAAAGAATTTTAAAGCTCGACACAGATATAGGCTCTCGAAATTCAACTCATGGGGAATATACCGCTCGTACTTCAAGATGCGATTTTTTCGAATTCAAACACGAGCGTTATATCTTGTTTGAATGCTGCGCGCGAAGTGAATTCGCGCTTGCACCAAAAGGGGAGAATCGCGATTCTCCCCCTTTGGAAACCCCCATCGCGTAAAGAACACTTCAATGATGCTTCGCAACTTGAAATGTAATGGGTATATAGGATGCCTATATAATAAGGCCAATGCGCAATAAGATCTAGTGTTTAACCGCGTATTACAGGGATAGCTTATCAGATAAACCCTTAAGGGTTTCTTCCATTTGTTCAAGTTTGGCGCGCGTTTTAGCGAGCACCTGTGCTTGAATATCAAATTCTTCTCGAGTCACCAATGCCATTTTCGTAAAGCATTGCTGTAGAAATTGTCGAAGCTGATTTTCAATTTCTTGATTAACTGCTTTTAGACTAGGTGGCAGGGAGTCGACAAACTGCTTTGCCATGTCTTGTGCCATTTTTGGTGAAAACATATTTGAACCCTCTGATTATGATTTTTTACCACCAAAGGCCCGCTCTAAAAACGGCAAAGGTGTGAAAGCGGCTTCGTGTAAAGCAAATTGATAGTATTTTGTTTGCAATTGTTTCAAAAGCGCTTCATCGCGTCGAAATTGATTCAAGCGCGATTGCTTAGCTGCCATGGTACAACTCCACCACCCAGAAGGATAAACGGGTTGCGGAAAAGTAATGGTTAATACATCTGAAAAATCTGCGCTTTTCATGGCTTCGCGCATTTGGCGCAGCAATGTTTGGTGAATTAAAGGTGATTCGCTTTGATGCACTATAATGCCATCTTCTCTTAACACCCGGTGGCAATTTTGATAAAAAGCTTGGTTAAACAAGCCTTCTGCGGGGCCAATGGGATCGGTTGAATCGATGATGATCACATCGAGACTTTGCGTAGGAGCTTCCTGCATCCACTGAATGCCATCATTAAATAGCAGCGTTGTTCGAGGATCGTGATTTGATGTGCAAAGTTCAGGAAAATATATTTCAGCAAGCTGCGTGACTCTTTCGTCAATTTCGATTTGAATGACACTTTCTACTGGATGTTTAAGGACTTCTTTTAGCGTGCCACAATCGCCGCCGCCAATAATTGCAATATTCTTAGGGTTAGCATGCGTAAATAAGGGAGGATGTGACATCATTTCGTGATAAAGAAAATTATCGCGAGTAGTTAGCATAATGATATTATCGATGGTCATTAGCTTGCCAAAATCAGAGGTTTCGTATATCGCGATGGTTTGATACATCGATTTTTCTCGATGCAATTGCGCTTTGATTTTTAAGCCAAAACCACAGCCATACTCGGGATAGAATTCAGTAAACCATTCTTTATTAGAGAGCATTGTATTTGGCCTTGTAGTCAAATATCCAGGAAGTATCAAGATAACCCATCGATTTTCTTGCAGCAAGTATTTGCTTGTTGAATAAGTTTGGCATACAATTTAACGGTTGTCTTTTTTAGGCAATATAATACTCAAACCACTTTGCTTTTAGGCAAGGCAAGCGCGGATTTATTCCGTGCGCTGCATCCAGGCATAAAAGCTTGTAGGGGACGGCCTCTGTGCCGTCCCGGGAAGAGCAAATTGGAAGAGTACAGACACCGAAATGATTCGGGATCAGGAGATTGTGCCATGGTTGGCTTGAATTTTTTGCTTTATGTTTTGACTATTCTTTGTGTCGTGGGTTTTCTTTTTGCTTGGCTGGTACGTTTAGCCAGTTATTCTCAAGAAAATCATCAACGTAATAAGCTAAGTAACTCTTCGCTTGATTTAACGCATGAAGATCCGCATGACACCCATTTGATCTTGTAAAAACGATAAATGATAGTGGAAACACGATTTGTTAAAGCGATGGTGGTTTGCTGTTAAATATGGCTTTGCTGAACGCAAAGTGTTAAATCGCTTTTTAGTAAATCCTGCTTATCAAATTCAATCATTAACCGAAATTACACCAGAGCGGCTTGATCAAGCGGCTGTGGCTATTCTTATTCTCGATTTTGATGGTGTTTTGGCAAATCATGATGCCAAAGCACTTTTACCTGAAGTCGAAAAATGGTTGCGGGCTTTATGTAATGCGATTGGAGAGCAACGCATTGCCGTACTCACCAATAAGCCAAATCCAAGCAGATTGCAGTATTTTGCAACGCATTTTCCATCGATTCATGTTGTGCGTGGTGTTAGGAAGAAACCATATCCGGATGGCATTTTAGAAGTCGCCAATTATCGTGGCTTACCCCCGCATCGTGTGTTGTTGGTAGATGATCGCTTGTTGACGGGGATGTTAGCCACTAGACTTGCGTGCAGCCAAGGATGGTATTTTACCAAACCGGTTACTAATTATTGGAAGCACCCATTTAAAGAAATATTTTTTACCTGCCTGCGGGTTCTTGAACGTTTTGCTTTTCGATGGGCGGGCTCCCCTTCTTGAAGCTTCAATGATGCTTCGCATCTTGAAGTGTAATGGGTATAATCTTTCATTATTTTTAGTGTTAAAGAGAAAGAATATGACTTTTGTAGTGACTGAAAACTGCATTAAATGTAAATATACCGATTGCGTTGAAGTCTGCCCCGTTGATTGTTTTCGTGAAGGGCCTAATTATCTGGTGATTGATCCTGACGAATGCATTGATTGTGCTTTATGTGAACCGGAATGTCCTGCTGATGCCATTTTTTCTGAAGACGATCTTCCTGAAGATATGTTGGATTTTCTTGAAATTAATGCCAAAAAGTCCAAAGAATTGCCACCCATTACCGCTCATCAAGAACCCTTGCCCGACGCTGATCAATGGAAAGGCGTAAAAGGTAAACGGCAATATTTAGAAGAGTGACACTTCCGTGAAGAGTATATACCGCTTCCCGTTAGGGAACCCCCATCGCGTAGGGAACACTTCAATGATGTTTCGCATCATTGGTCTATTATGCAGTTTTAATTGCCGGAAATACTTCTTGTTTTGCGGATTGATAAATTTTGATTAATTTATCTTCCCACTCCAGCCGTTGCGCCATTTTTTCGGTTAAACGGCAAAGATCCATTTCTAATTCGCTTAAATCGCTGTTTATTTGATATTTGTCGTTAAAATCCAGCACGGCAAGTGTCGTCCCCAAAAGGGAGTGAATTAAATGTTGAGGGATCTGTGCAGGTTGTAAATACCCTTGTTCTACAACCGCTGCAATTTTTTCAAACGCTTCAAAATGGCCCATGGCGATATAATCCACTAATAGCGCACAAAAAGCTTGAAGCGAATGGTTTAAATTTGAATGATCGGCGTTTTGATTAAAGGGACGGAAATTGCACAGTTGATGTAGCGCCACGATGTATTGTTGTCGCGCCGCAAGCCATTTTTGAATAAAAAAATCCTGCATTCCAGAGACAGCAAATGGTAGGGACTGCATTCTGTCAATCCTCCGAGTATTATCGATGTGGAGAAATCCTGTTTTGAAGAGATTTTTTGATAAAGTCCGGTAAAACGTTAACGTTAAAAAGCTCTCCCTCTGTTTTTAGTAAAGCTTGCGAGAAATTTTAGTCAAGTTTTGTCGGTCGATTTGCTATTTTTGTTATTCTGTTTGTAAGCAATTTCTCAAATCTTTGTACACTTCCTGCTATATTAAAGGCAAGATAAGAGCCTAACATTGATCCCAGGCAATTGATTTTTAAAGATAAAAACAGAATTAGCCACTGTGGGATGACCTAAGACATAACACTCAAGGTGCTTGTGATTTCAGACTGATTTGGTAAATTGACAAGTATCCCATCCCAACGGATTGAGATGGGTGCCAGCGGGGCAACACGGATGTTGTCAGCACACCACGGCAAGGGATTGCCAGCTACTCAGTAAATATTAAAGGGATAAGGCTTCCATGCAGGTAAGGATACCACCTGGTTCTAGGATGGATCGGGAGCATGTGTAAGCAAGGTGTGCGGCTGGAAATTACTTCAAGGATGATATGGGGTGGCTAAAACTGCCCTTTTTTTTTGCCCCTTTTTTATTGCTTATCTTTTTTTACCCACCAAGGCAAAAGACTTCCTACTGCAAGCAAAACAAAACTCATGAGCGTCCAAGCGGGTAAGGTCAAACCCAAAACGGCAGGGGTGTTAACAGCGCATTCTCCTGAGCTTTTAAGGATGATGATCAATGCTTCTTTGAGAGGAAAGGTCTCAATAAGGTAATTAAAACTTGGACTACACGCAGGGACTTCGTTCACAGGAAGATGGATCAGCCACAAATGACGACTCGTCACTAAAATACCCAGCGCGCAAAGCAAAAAGGCAATCAGGCTATATAATCGTTGCCCCATTTTTTGGGAAGGGTGACAGAGCGCAACGACAAAGCAAATAACAATTAAAAGAACCAAGATCCGATCAATAATGCAAAGTGGACAGGGTTGAAGGTGAAAACCATATTGCAATAGGAAAGAGATCGCTAATAAAAATAACGAAAAAGCAAATAAGTAAAAATAGATCAGGCGGATTGTCAGTTTCATGTGATATCAATATCTTTTCTTGTTAATATAGCTCTTCGTGATAAGTTAAACAAAATTCTCCTTTGAAAACACTGATTGCGGGGCCACTTAAAAAAACAGCTTTTTGATGTTCCCATAATACGGTTAAGCTTCCACCGCGCATATCCACTTTGACTTGCGGATTCAATTCTTTTTGAAGGATCCCCGCGACGACAGCAGCACAGGCTGCTGAACCACAGGCAAGGGTTTCCCCCACACCACGTTCAAAAACACGACATTTCACATGATTGCGCGCAAGCACTTGCAAGAAACTCACATTCACCCCTTCTGGAAAAGCGGGGTGTGTTTGCAGTGCTTGGCCAACTTCCGTTACCGCTGCTTCTGTTGTGGCGGGAACAGAGATCACGCAATGCGGGTTTCCTAACGAAAGCAAAGTGACTTCACGATCATTGCCAAGCAGATTAATGCGATATCGTCCTTTATTTGCGAGCTTAGTCACTTCTTTGATGTTGATGGGGATCGCATAAGGAGAAAATTGTGGTTCCCCCATATCGACGCGAATAGAAGAAGGATCCACTACATCGATGATAAGCGTTCCAGATTTTGTTCCCACTTGCAAAGTGGTTTTATCGATTAATCCACTTTCATAAACGTAACGGCCAAAACATCGCGCACCATTACCACATTGCGCAACTTCTTTTCCATCGGCATTAAAAATGCGATAACTAAAATCCAAATTCGGATCAGTTGGTGGTTCAACAATTAATACTTGATCACAACCAATGCCAAAATTTCTGTCAGCAATTTCTCGGATTAAACGAGGTTCAATTTTAAGATTTTGAATAATGCTATCAAGAATAACAAAATCATTGCCAAGGCCATGCATTTTAGTAAAAGAAACCATCGTTTTCATTGAGCCATTTCCTCTGAATCGTTCCAAATTTTTTCTTGATTAATTAATTGTTCTATTGTTTCACGTGCGCGAATTATTTTAAAGGCATTCCCTTTGACCATCACTTCACAAGCTCTGGGTCGGGAAGGATAATTTGAACTTAAACTAAATCCATAAGCCCCAACCGAGAGGATCGCAAGATAATCGCCAGATTGAATAGCAAGAGAGCGATCTTTCCCTAAAAAATCGCTGCTTTCACAAATGGGCCCAACCACATCGTAAATAATAGGATGAGAAGCATTTTGCTTAACCGCAATAATATCATGCCAAGCATGGTATAAAGCGGGTCGAAGTAAATCATTCATGCCACTATCGACAATGCAAAAATTTTTAGCGCCAGATGATTTTAAGGTTAACACTTTGGTAAGTAAAATTCCCGCGTGCGCAGTCAAAATTCGCCCTGGCTCTAAAAGTAATTTTAGCGAAGAAGGGACTAGCTTTTTGATTGCATCGGCATATTCAATAATGGAGGGAGGTGTTTCATCGCGATAACGTACACCGAGTCCGCCGCCAACATCAATGTGATTTAACAACACGCCATGTTCTTTTAAAGCCTCAATCAGATAAAGCAAACGTTGAGTAGCGTCACTCATGGGTGCCAATGAAGTCAGTTGTGAACCGATGTGACAAGCGATCCCTTTGATCGTAAGATGAGGCAGTGTTTGCGCGATTTGATATAAATTTAAAGCTTCTTCAAAAGGGATCCCAAATTTATTTTCTTTAAGACCCGTTGAAATATACGGGTGGCTTTTGGGATCAACATCCGGATTGACTCTTAACGCAATGGGGGCTTTGCAATTTTGGTGGGCAGCAATTTGATTAATTAACGTAAGTTCACTTTTCGATTCGACATTAAAACAAAAAATGTGTTGCTTAAGGGCAAAGGCAATTTCTTCTTCTGTTTTGCCAACACCAGAAAATACGACTTTTTGTGAATTGCCACCTGCGGCAATGACTCGGGATAATTCCCCTCCCGAGACAATATCAAAACCGCTGCCTAATTTGGCAAAGGTATTTAAAATGGCAAGATTGCCATTGGCTTTCACCGCATAACAAATCATATGAGGATGAGATTGAAACGCGTTAGCAAAACTTTGCATTCCTTCTGTCAAGGTGCGATGAGAATAGACATAACAAGGGGTTTGCACCTCTGAAATAATTTTCGACAGGGGGATATCTTCAACCCATAATTCGTTTTGATGATAATTAAGGTGATCCATGCGGTGTCAACTTTTCGGGTTCAGGTGGGGGAAGATAAAGCGGACCCGTTTGCCCACATCCTGCAATGAAATAAAAGAAGCAGACTATCAAGGCACTGAGTAACGGCTTTTGAATCAAAGAAAAGTTTTTCATATTACTTATATGATTGTTTGGATATTGTATATGATACATCAATCTTTTAGTTCTGTGCCGTCTAGTGTATGTTGTTTGCACCAAGAAGCAGGCAAGCAGGTATTTGATGGACGAGCAGCAGTTTCACGCCGAAGTAGATGCATTATTTCTCGAAGTCGAGAAATGGCTAGAAGATAATAATCAAGATATCGATTTTGAGTCGCAAGAAGGGCGATTAACGATCATCACCCCTCAAGGTAGTCAGCTAATTTTGAGTCGCCAAACGCCCTTACGTGAAATTTGGCTTGCCGCAAAATCGGGCGCTTATCACTTTCAGAAAATCCAAGCTCAATGGTGTACGCAACAGGGACAAACCTTATTTGCCCTGCTCGCACAGAACCTTGAGCGGTGATGTCAATGAATTCATTTCGCGCACAGCATTCAAACAAGGAGGGGGATATGTTGCTACCCGCAATTAAAGTTGAACCTCGCGGCAAAGCGGATGCCAGTATTATTTGGCTTCATGGGCTAGGAGCCGATGGTCATGATTTTGTCGATGCGATCCCTGGTTTAGGCCTGCCGCTTGATCATGGGATCAAATTTATTTTTCCACATGCACCAAAACGCCCAGTGACCATTAATGGTGGGATGGTGATGCCAGCTTGGTTTGACATTGCCGCCATCGATTTAGATGCTAGGCAAGATGAAGAAGGAATAAGAATGGCAGAGGGGGCGCTGAATGCTTTGATTGCTGAAGTTTTGCAGGAGGGTATTCATGCTAAGCGCATCATTTTAATTGGTTTTTCGCAAGGCGGAGCCTTGGCGCTTCATACGGCGTTGCGTTCTTCCGAGCCCTTAGGCGGCGTTGCGGGTTTATCCACTTATTTACCTTTGCACTCGCATTTAGCGAAGGAAAATATCACCGCAAATAAACAAATTCCTATTTTTATGGCGCATGGCATGATGGATCCGGTAGTACCCTATTGGATAGGGCAAAAATCCTATGCTTGCTTACAGGGCGCAGGTTTTAGCCCCGAATGGTACGCTTATCCTATGGTGCACACCGTTTGTTTGCCCGAATTAAAAGATCTGGGGCAATGGATCCAACGACATCTTACATTACAATGAAAATATGAACACAAAAACACAACCTGTTTTGCCAATGGTAAAAGAAACAGATTTTTTCTTACCGAATCTTTGTAATGTTAAGGCTATTTTTTTACTTGCCATTACTGCACAGTTAATTGCTTGCGTGTTAATTTTAGCAACCGGCGATATTTTAAGTGAGTCGTGGGATGAGCTGGGGTTACTGTCGGTATTTGTTCAATGGATAGTGCTTACCAGCGGCGGAGCATTATGCTTAAGCAGACGTCCGTTGGCAAAGCTTTCGGTGATGTGGGCGTCGGTGATGTCTTATTTGATCGTAGTCGTCACTACCGCTATCATTTCAGCCTGTGCGCAATATTTAATGATCAAAATCAATTATCAATGGGGAAATCGCCCTGAAACAATTGGTGAATTTGTGTTTCGCTGTGTTAGCATCAGCGCTATTTTTACCTTTGTCGCGTTGCGTTATTTTTATATTGTTCAGCAATGGAAACAACGGATCGAACTCGAAAGCCAAGCGCGGGTCGATGCTTTGCAAGCACGGATCCGGCCGCATTTTTTGTTTAATAGCATGAATATCATCGCCAGTTTAATTCAAACCGAGCCGCGTTTAGCCGAGCAGGCGGTCGAAGATTTAGCCGAAATTTTTCGTGCCACGTTAAAAGACAAAGGATCAATGGTACCGCTTTCTGAAGAATGGATTTTGTGTCGAAATTATTTACGGATCGAAGGATTGCGACTGGGAGAGCGTTTAACATTAGAAGCCAATCTTTCTGGGGTACCGCAAGATGCGGCTATTCCCATGTTAACGTTGCAGCCCTTGATGGAAAATGCCATTTACCATGGCATTCAGTCTTTAGAAAAAGGCGGCACCATTAAGGTGGTTGGAGCAATGGAAGGAAATTTGGTTTGCATCACCATTTCGAATCCTGTGCCTCCAATCAGTCAAAAAAGTCCTTCTCAAGGTAATAAAATGGCGATGGCAAATATTAGACATCGGCTAAACTTATTATTTGGAAGCCATGCAGAGTTAACGGTAAATGTGACTCCAGAGCAATATGAAGTGAAAGT
>JBIOEB010000062.1:0-12998 GCA_044445585.1 Candidatus Berkiellales bacterium | reverse complement strand
TCTAAATTCCGGGAAGACAGATCTTCTAAATTCCGGGAAGACTGATCTTCTAAATTTCGGGAAGACAGATCTTCTAAATTCCGGGAAGACTGATCTTCTAAATTTCGGGAAGACAGATCTTCTAAATTCCGGGAAGACTGATCTTCTAAATTTCGGGAAGACAGATCTCCTAAATTTCGGGAAGACAGATCTTCTAAATTCCGGAAGGCAGATCTGAAATTCTTGAATGAAAATTTTAATTTTTCAAATTTGGAGCTTAACATGCGCGAACTTAACTTTACTGAAACACAATTCGTGTCTGGAGCATTAATTGATTACCCTGTACTTGATATCTCGTTAATGGCATTCGGGGGCTCATACATTGGGGCGTACGTGGGCACCCTGCCGGTTTTTATGACTGCCGCTTCCACCCCGGGTAGTCCTGTGGTTTACACGCCAAATAGTTTGGTATTTGTTAGCAGCATTTATCTTGGGATTGGGTTAGGGTATCTTGCAAGTCTATTTGCTGATGAAATGATTAATCGCTATCGTTCTCAATCAAAGCCTGTAACCAAATAATAGGGTCTGTTGACATTTTGTCACCCTATTCACCGCCTACTTGCCGCGGTTTATGCGCGGCATCCAGTTTCACGAAGTGCATGAATTGTACGTCGAAGCAGCTCAGAGAATTATTTTTTTTCCTTTTTGGGGCCCGTAGATTTTTTTTCTGCGGGAACTGTCTCGGTTGTGGCAGAGAAACTTACACGACGACGCTCTCGACCAATATTGCGTAAAGGCGTATAAGCAGGTGGAGCGCTAGTGGAAGGGGAAGTAGTAGCGGAAGGTTCTGGTGGCGATCCCCTAGTAGGAGCCGGCGGGGAGGATTGACTAATCGGTTTGCTTTCCCCACCTGAAACAGAGTGGCGACGCGGTGTTTTTGGCACTGTAATTTTGGTGATTCTTGGGGATCTTGGGGAAATTGCAAGTGCACCGTCTTCTTCGAATTGAAGCATGCCCTCACTACTAGAATCCTCACTGATTAGGGATCCTTCTGGCCTGGTGGATAATTTGATTGCATGCTGAGAAAGTGCCTCTGCTGTTTCCTGCTCGGTGGGCGGTTTGATAGCATGAGAGAGTGCTTCTGCAACTTGGACACTGTAATCGAGGGTTTCTAATTTTTTGAGTAGCTCCGTTTTATACGGCATCACAGGAAGAGACGCTAAAAACAAGCGATGATCAAAGAGTTGACGATTTATTTTCCCATTTGCCAATAACCGTATTTCAATGGATTTTTGTTGTGCTTCTTCTTTGTCGCCCGCTAATATCGCCGTCACTGGCAGTGAATTAGGATTTTTTAATCCTAATTGGCGTAAAGGATCAAATCCACGTTCAAAGCTAAACACACCTTTGAAGTGCTGTAACCGGCCCTGTCTTCGTGGAGAAAGTTCCCTATTGAGTTCTAAACGAGTAATCGTAGGAAAATGTAGACCATTATAAATGGCAAAGGCAGCACTTAAATTAAGGGCCGAAGTTTTTTCTTCGCTAAGGCATGCATCGATAACGTCTAAATAAAATTTGAAGATCGATTTGATTTCTTTTGCTTTAAGGATATCTAAACACACCATACGAGAAACTTCATTGGTTAAACGGCTCAATTTTTGCCAAGGATCATTTTTTTCCTTTTTTTCCTTTCTTTCCTTTCTTTCCTTTTTTTCCTTTTCTTCCTTTTCTTCCTCTTCTTTCTCTTTTTCCTCTTCTTCCTTTTTAAATAAAGAAGTTGCTCTAAAATGCATTGGCGTTAATTGTAAAAGGGCGTCTGCAAAAATTTTTAATAGATCTTCTCCAAGGAAAACGGAAACTTGACCTTCTTCAGCCGGAAAGGTAAACGGAGTATCAATCGTGGTAAGAGAGGGCTCATGTTTTAAAGTCACACTTCTTTTTAATTGAAAGAATTGATTTAAAGAGTCACTAAATCCTTGGGCTTCAAGCGCAGAGCAGGCTCTTGTTTTTTGCAAGAATTGATCAAATTGACTTTGAAAATCGGGATCCATTATCCATTCGTTATCTGCATCGAGTAAGATCAATTCCTTTACCAGATAAATACAGACTAATTGGCCAGAGAGATCAGCTTTGATATATTTGTCATTAATCAACGAAAAAAATTGTACGGCTGTAATTTCTTCTAAAACACCGCTTACTAAACTTGAAAGCGTAATTGCATTAAACTTAGTATGAAATTGAACGTGAAAAATTCCTGTGGCAGTATTTTTAGCATTTTTTAGAATTTGATTAAGGAAGAAAGCGATTTTGTCGAATGGATCATTGCCCAAAGGTGGGGTGTTAATGCTGATAAATGAATGAAAACCGCAACATTGTAACATTTCATTAAGATGTTGATCTAAAGTCAAAAGTTGAGTTACCGCCTTTGAAGGTGATGCTTGAGTTAAAAAAACCATTCTATCTGGCAAGTTCAGTGGTGAAAATGAATCGATAAAAGATAAAAATTCATTTTTATCTTTTTCAGATTTAAAATGGGTCGATTGCTTTGCAAAATAGAACGGAGAAAATCCTGCTGAATTCAGGCTAAATGCGTTGATCCCACTTTTGGCTAAATACTCAAATATTCTTTTATTAGCTGTTTGTGCAGAAAGATGTATTGCTTGTAGGCCGCCTTCCTCTTTTGTAACTTCTCCCTCTTTGGCAAGAAATCTTGGAATAAGATCTTCTCGGTTCGCTCTAACCGCATCTAGTAATGAATTAATCTGCTTTGCTTTTGACCCTTTTAGTGCCATCGACTACCACTCCAACACAATTAATTTGCACTTTTTCTACGCTTTTGTCTTTTGTTCCAAGCTTGAATAACATTCCAACGCCAAAAGAGCCGAACGGCTATGTTACCCAAAATAGCCAATACAATACCACAAACCAATGAGCCCACCAGTAGCGGTAAGCCAACGGTATTAAATTCTTGCTTTATCCATCGAAGCGTGAGCTCGAGATGAAAGTGTTGCGGTGGGATCCTCAAGATGATGGTCCCCAGTTTGTAACCAAAATAAAACATAGGAGGAATAGTAAGGGGGTTGGACACCCAAACTAAAATAACTGCAAGAGGTAAGTTAGCCTGAAAAATAATCGATAAAAAAGTCGCGGTGAGCATATGACCCGGAAAAGGAAGATAACAGGCAAATAGGCCAATACTGACTGCGGTTGCTACCGAATGACGGTTGAGGTGCCATAAATTGGGGTTACTTATTAAAGGGCCAAATATTTTTAATTGTTTATGGTTTCTTATTTTTGCAGGATCAGGTAAAAAGCGTTTAAAGATTTTTTTAGCCATCGTGTTGTCTTTAGGTTGTTAGTCGATGCTATTGCTTTGGGCTCTGGGATCATTGATTGGAGCCACACTGCTTAATTGTTTTACAACTTTACCACATTCTCAATGGGTAGTGATCTTTTTTGTCTTACACCTTTTTTGTATTACAGCCGCTATTGTATATATCCAATACATTTCAAGATGCGAAGCAACATTGAAGTGTACTCTACGTGATGTGGGTTTCCTAAGGGGGGGAAGCGCGATTCTCCTGCGCCAAGTGCTAATTACGCTACTTGCCATCACAATAGGCTTTAGTTGGGCCTTTGTTGTCGCAAAAAATAAGTTAAGTTGGCAATTCACCACTTCTCAATGGGATCGCCCCATACCACTGGTAGGAGAAGTCATTGGGATCAGTCAACGATTTGATCAGGGTATGCGTTTTGATTTATTGCTTTCAAAATATGATCTAAAATCTTTAGCGCGATCACAAGCGGTAAAAGTCCGTTTATTTTGGTCGCAACCGCAAAAATTAATTGCCGGTGATAAGATCGCCTGTTTGGCCCAATTAAAACCCCCTTGGCATTTAGCCAATCCTGGTGGGTTTGATCAACAAAAACAATTTTTTATCGAAGGGATAAAAGCCACAGGCAAAGTCATTTCTATCGAGCAAATCATTCCAGCTAAACATTGTTATTTGAATTGTTTGCGACAACATTTATACCAACGGATGGAAGATCTAGTAGGGAAAAAACCTTTGCTGGGTGTGATCCAAGCGATGACCTTAGGCATCAACGGAAATATCACCAAAGCGCAGTGGCAAATATTTCAAGCAACCGGCACCACCCATGTGGTATCCATTTCAGGATCGCATATTGGTTTAGTGGCGATGCTTTGTTTTGGTTTGGTTACGTTGATCGTAAAACGCTTTTTATGGATGACGACATTGAGCACCTCTAATACAATGAGCGCAATCGTCGCCATTATCAGTGCGGTGATCTATTCCTTACTGGCAGGATTTTCCATTCCCACCAAGCGATCGTGCGTCATGATTTTAGTCGCCATGTTGGCGTTGTTAAAGCGGCAACCGATTTTAACCTGGGAAACATTGGCAGTTTCGTGGTTCAGTATTTTTATTTTTGATCCACTTGCACCTTTACAAATGGGGTTTTGGCTTTCGTTTGGTTGCGTTGCTGCGCTGATTTTAGGGCGATCTTATTATGTTGGGCGAAGCCGCTTTCACCAATGGTTGTTACCACAATGGGTAGTATTTATAGGGCTGTTACCCCTTTGCATTTTATTTTTTCAACAAATACCGATTTGGTCGCCCCTCGCGAATTTAATTGCTTTGCCCATCATTAGTTTTTGGGTGGTACCCGTCAGTTTATTAGCGCTATTATTTATCCCATTTTCTGATTTTTGTGCAACGCTTTGTTTACAGGTTGCGCATAGCGGTTTAAGTATTTTATGGCAGATTTTAGAAAAAATCGCCATGCTCCCACACTCAGTTTATGAACAAGGTGCGCCTTCACCATGGGTGTTAGTGTTGGCCTTTTTAAGTGCGGTTTTGTTATTAATACCCAGTGGGATCCCGGGGCGGCAATTCGCTTGGCTTGGTTTTTTGCCAATGATTTTTTTCCAACCATCGGCTTTATCACCCGGCGAAGTGAAATTCACTTTGTTAGATGTTGGTCAAGGCTTAGCGGCGGTGGTCCAAACTCAAAAACATGTTCTGTTGTTTGATGCTGGCCCGCAATATGGTGAGGGGGAAGATGCTGGCAAGCGCGTCATCAAACCTTTCTTACTTTCCCAGCACATTAAAAAGTTAGATAAAGTGATCATTAGTCATGGTGATTTAGATCATCGTGCGGGATTAAATGGGCTGCGTCAATGGCCAATCGATGCCATTATCACCAGTGAAGCCGTGCGTTTAACCATGCCAAGTCAACCTTGTGTCGCAGGGCAAAGTTGGGAGTGGGATGGGGTTCATTTTACATTTTTGAATCCTCCTTCCACCGGCGTTAAAAAACGCAATGATCTTTCCTGTGTGTTAAAAATCGCGAATGAAGCACATAGTATTTTATTAACCGGGGATATTGAATATTCGGCCGAGCAAAAAATCTTAAAACATTTTCCCATTTTTTTAAAAAGTACGATATTAGTCGTGCCGCATCATGGTAGCTTAACATCGTCGTCCCTGGATTTTGTCACTCAGGTTGCACCGTTATATGCTTTATTTCCGGTGGGGCTTGCCAATCGCTATGGATTTCCTAAAAAAGAAATTTTAAAACGTTATGAGGCAATGGGTAGCCAAAATTTACTCGTGTCTGAAACAGGGGCATTGATTTTTCACTTGCCGGCGAGGGGGAGTTTGCCAGCGCCTATTCAATGGCGAGGGGCGCATAAACGTTATTGGCATGTGCACAAGCCACCCTCGAAATGACTACGGCGAAACAGAAAGCTAGGTGACATAATTTTCCTTGAGATTGGAAAATAAACTTATGTTAAAATGCGCGCAATATTGAATAAATCAAGATCCCATAAAGATGCACGAAATAAAATCTAATAAAATTCAAGGACATAAAATCTACCGTCGGTTGCTTTCTTACGTTTGGCCCTATCGAGTCGCTTTTATATTGGCCGTTTTGGGCAATATTTTGTACGGGATCGTTGATGCTGGTTTAACGAAGATGTTAGAGCCTCTGCTGAATAAAGGTTTTGTGGATCACGATGTGTCGTTTATTCATTGGATCCCCTTTGTGGTGGTCGGAACTTTTGTACTCAGAGGATTAGCCACTTTCTTATCCACTTTTTTTATGGGTTGGGTAGGTAGAAATGTGGTGATGAATTTTCGTCAAGAGATGTTTCAACATTTATTAAAATTGCCGACGGCTTATTACGATCGCACCGCCACCGGAGAAATCTTGTCTAAGATTACTTATAACGTGGAACAAGTGGCCGATGCGAGTAGCGATGCATTAACGGTGATGGTGCGAGAATCTTGCACTGCGTTGGGTTTAATTGGCGTGATGTTATCAGTGAGTTGGCGTTTAACTTTAATATTTATTATCACCGTGCCATTGATGGCAGTGGTGTTTCATATTGTCAGTAAAAGAATGCGCGCCATTAGCACTCGGATCCAACATTCTATGGGGAGTGTGACGCATGTGACAGAAGAAGCCATTGAAGGGCAAAAAGTGATTAAAGCCTTCGGTGGCCAATCGTATGAGATCAACCAATTTGAAAAAGTCACCCAATTTAATCGTCGGCAAGAAATGAAATTGATTGCAACTAGTTCAATCAGTATTCCGCTGATCCAAATTATTGGTTCGATTGCCTTAGCAGCCATGGTTTATTTAGCCACTTTAAATTCGGATCATATGCTAAAAACGGCAATTAGCCCTGGAGCCTTTGCCGCGATGATTACTGCTATGATCATGTTGTTAAGGCCGATCAAACAATTAACCAAAGTCAATACCAATATTCAAAAAGGCATTGCCAATGCGGCAAGTATTTTTGCATTTTTAGATGAAAATAGTGAAGTGGATAACGGCCGCTTGTCGTTACCCAACGTCAAAGGGAATATCTTGTTTAAGCATGTGCATTTTCGTTATCAACAAGAAGAAGAGGGTGGTAAAACGATTCTTCAAGATATTTCCTTAGAAGTAAAACCCGGTGAAACCATTGCTATTGTGGGGCGCTCGGGGGGTGGTAAATCCACTTTAGTGAGTTTATTACCGCGATTTTATGATGCACAAGGGGATATTATTATTGATGGCATGAATATTCGCGATGTGCCTTTAAGTGAATTAAGACGTCATATCGCTATTGTGTCGCAGCAGGTCACTTTATTTAATGATACCGTCGCGCGCAATATTGCTTATGGATGTGAAGCTTCCCGCGAAGAGATCATTGCTGCCGCAAGATCAGCCTATGCGATGGACTTTATCGATCATTTACCCCAAGGTTTAGAAACCATGATTGGTGAAAATGGCGTGAGATTATCCGGTGGGCAGCGGCAGCGGATCGCCATTGCCCGAGCGATCTTGAAAAAAGCGCCCATTTTAATTTTAGATGAAGCCACCAGTGCCTTAGATTCTGAATCCGAGCGTTATATTCAAGCGGCTTTAGACAAACTCATGGCTCAATGCACTACTTTAGTGATTGCGCATCGATTATCGACCATCGAAAAGGCCAGTCGCATTATTGTGATCGATAATGGTCGAATTGTGGAAATGGGCACACATGATTCTTTAATGCAGGCTAAAGGAGCCTATGCGGCGCTGAGAGTGATGCAATATCACCCTCACAGTGAAGTGGTCATAAAACACCTCGACAGCGAAAATTTACGGCAGGTTAACGATGACGAGTCGTTGGCTTAATTTTTGGCAACGAAAAAGCTGGCTCACGATATTGTTGCTGCCACTGGCATGGTTATTTCAATTGGCAACGCGGCTCCGTTATGAATGGCATGTTACTGTTAAAGGTCAGGCTCATTTTAACATTCCGATCATTATGGTGGGGAATATTTCTTTAGGTGGCACGGGGAAAACGCCGTTGGTGGCTTGGTTGCAGGATCATTTGTCGCAACAGGGATTTACTCCTGGGATAGTGATGCGCGGATTTAAAGGCAAAAATGGATCTGCTGTGATGAATGTGACACCACAACACACGGCTGAATGCGTAGGAGATGAAGCGTTAATGTTGGTGAGAAAATGTCAGTGCCCCTTAGTGATCGGGAAAAATCGCGTCAGGGCAGTCCAATATTTGTTGGAGCATTTTCCACAAGTAGATGTTGTGATCAGCGACGATGGTTTACAACATTATGCTTTAGGGCGTGATGTTGAAATTGCTGTCATCGATGGCACGCGGCGTTTGGGAAATGGTTATTGTTTACCCGCAGGCATGTTGCGCGAAGCCCCATCGCGGTTAAAGCAAGTGGATTTTGTGGTGGTGAATGGCGAAGTTGCTCATCATGAATGGAAAATGACTACTAGGTTAAGTGAGACTATTTATAACGTTGCAAATCCACCACAAACAAAAAAATTACAAGAATTTTCTGGTAAAACTGTGCATGCGATTGCGGGTATTGGCAATCCAGCACGCTTTTTTTCGATGTTAACAGATCACGGGATCCATATTATCGAGCATGCTTTTGCCGATCATTATGCATTTAACGCCAACGATCTTCATTTTCAAGATGATTTACCGATTTTAATGACCGAAAAAGATGCAGTAAAATGCGCCCAATTTTCAGCCGGACCTTTGAAAGATTCTTTATGGGCCGTGCCATTAACCGTTTCATTGCCAGAAGAATTTGGCTACTTACTCTTACGGAGGATCCATGGACAAAAAATTACTCGATATTCTCGCCTGCCCGATCTGCAAACAACCGCTGATTTATCACAAAGAAAAGAACGAACTGATCTGTAAATTTGATAAACTGGCTTTTCCGATCAAAGATGAAATACCTGTTATGTTAGAGGAAGAGGCGAGACAGTTGACCAGCGACGAGGTTTAAAAATTCTAGTAAAGAACGGCGCACCGCGGCCGTCCGGTATCCGAGAGTTTAAGTGAGGCTATCATGAAAACGGGCATCTTTGAACAAATTATCGAAGCAATGGATGAAAAGCAACCTAATTTCGATGCGCTTTTTGCTATCGTCAAAATGCTCGAAGCACAACTAAATAGTCATTTCCCTCCTTTACCACCGATTAAGCGGGCTGCTTGGCAAGGGGGAGGGGTCAAAGGAAAGGCGCTGGTTGGAGCTTTCCGCGCTATGAGTCAATGTGGTGTCGCAGATCTTTTCGACGAAAATGTAGCTGCTTCTGCGGGCGCAGTTCCTAGTTTCCTCATTGGCTTGGGTGCAAGTGATCTGCAAATGGCCAAAATATCAAAAAGGTTACTTTTTGAAGATATGTGTGATTTGGTTGAATCCAGTTTGGGAAATACTGCGGGTGGTTATACGGCAGTCCAACTTGGACACGCGGTTACACAAGGACACGTATTTAGCGGTGAGAATTTTTATAATTGGGCATGCAGTTTACTAGAATTTGTAACGGGTGATCCAGAAATCACTTTTCAAGAACTTCATGACATGCGCAAAAATAATCCAGCGTTAAAAGACATGGTGTTTAAGGCCACTCGGCTTAAACCTCAAGGATCAGAAAGCAGTAAACAAACCCTTTCTTATCGCCACTCACCTAATGTGATGGTTATTGGATCCTTGTGCGGCTCCAAGGCTTATCCGGGAGCCTATGAAGCTTGGAAAGTGTTTGAAAAAACGCCCCAGGGAACTCGATTGTTTGGTGTGTTCAGTGATGGGGGCTTAACCTCGAATTTTCCGATAGATGAATTTGATCATCAGTTATATGAAGATCCGAACTATCCTTTAGTGTGGAACCAAGTAATTTTTTGTAATCCCACTTCGGTAGGGCTGAGTTTGTGTTCATTAAGTGAATTAGACGATGCGCTTACTCCTATTACCCCTAAGTTAATGGATCTAAAAAGGAAACAAAAACCTAAGAAAGGGAAGGATGAGAAATTAAAAGAGGGTTCGCCGCAGATAATACCTAAATTGAAAATTAAAGATATTCTTAAACCAGTTTTTGCTGCATTAGTGGGTGAGTTTAAATCTGTTGAAGATATGCCAGCGAAATATCAGGCACATCCTACTCAAGTGGTTCAAATATATACCGAAGAGGTCGATACATTAGACTTTAAACTAAGCCCCGCGAGGCAAGAAATGCTTGAAAGCAGCGGTTATACCGCTTGGATGCAATGGTACCAAAAATTCCAAGATCCTGCTTTGGTTTATCTAACAGGTAGTGACTTTAAAATGACTTTTGATTCTCGCGATTCTAAAGGGATAACAAAAGAAAAATTTGTAGAGATGTTAAAAGAATATTTTCTGGTGCTTTTGAATGAAGCGCAGGGTAAAGTTAAGCACCCTATTCCCTCATTTCGTGAGCCATTAAAAAATCAACGACTTAAATTTTATTCCCATTTAATCATCTCCACAATGAGTAATATAGGTCATTTTGGCTTATCACAAGATGAAGTATTAAAAGAAGCTTTCTTGAAGGCAGTTCAGCATTTTGCGCAAACACGGAAAAAAATACAAGAGGCAAGAGCAAGGCTCGATCAATTCATCGATGATGATCAAAACCTGCAATTAATGCTGAGTTATATGACAACATTTGATCCCAGGCTTCATGCCCGTGCACTGAGAATGTTTAAAGGAAAATTAAGCCATTGTTTGCCGTTTGCTCGGAAAAATAATAATCAAGTCTTACTTTCTGCCGCTAAGTCAGGCGTTGCCTTATTGAAGGGAATGCTGCAAACCATTCAAAAAACCTTTGCGATGCTAGAACAGCAAGGGCGTAAAACGTCATTTTCATTTCAGGGTCTAATGGCAGAGGCAACTGAAAATGGGATTTTTGAGTATGCTATGCGAAGTCTTGAACCATTAGAAGTTATTAAAACGTTATTAGATTTTGGTTGTGATCCATTGATGCTAGATAAGGATCACAAAAATGCTTTCCATCATGCAATTGATCATGAGAATATACAGGTGCTGGCTGCCTTAATTGAACATTGTCAAAAAAAGCAAGAAGCTCAAAAAGGGCAAGAAACCCCTTTTGCGGCAAGGTATTTTTCTCCTGATGGCCTTGCGCTGGGTGAATATATTTTGCTCAATGCAGCAGATGATTTTATACAGCAATTAAAAATGAATGGATTAATCATCAAACGAATTATTACATCTAAGGATTTATCCACCTTTGATTTTGAAGGTGCTAAACGGAAATTAACAGAGCGTAGGGCACTTTGCCAACAGAAAATGACAGATTTAAAGGCAAAGTTATTAGTAAATGAACATGTCAAATTTGTTAAAGAAGAAATTCCACCAAAAATAGCGCTAAGGCTCCTTCACATGACGGATGAGAGCGGAGTGAATTTATTATGTCGCTGTATTGGTAAAAACGATCCTAAATTAAATGCGCTCATTACCGTTCTTTGTAATAAAGTTAAAGAGGAACAAAAATTAGTCGCTGAATTGAAACGGTTATTTAATGTTAAATGCCAAGGTAAAACACCGCTCTATTTTGCTGCTGCAGCCAAAAATAGTCAATTTATTAATGAATTTATGCTGCCTTATGAATTAAGAGTGGATGATGCAGGCCCTCTTGATAACCCTTCTGCATTAACGGCAGCAGCCCAGTCCGGTGCCTTGGAAGCAGTCATTGCGATCATGAAAAAGAAACCGACTTCTCCAAGAGTTGGGAATTATCTGGAGGGAAAAACTGCGTTGCACTACCTTGCTCAGAATCCTGAGGGATGTGACGCATTTTGGACAGTACTAAATGGTAGTAAGATTAGATATACTAAAGCAACAAATAGTGTGGATAATGACGGTTTTACCCCCTTTCGCTATGTGGCGATGAATGATAAAGCAGAAGCGTTTTTTAAGTCTCTGATTGCGAAAGGTAAAGGGATTGTAAAAAGCACCTATCTAAATTTCTATTTTGATTTATTAACTCCTCGTGCGGGTGGGTTAAGTGATTTGGAATGGGTAAAAAAACTTTTTCCTGAATTATATACCAATGTGATAGCGCCACATTTGAATTTAGAACCATTGAAAGAAGAAGAGGCTGATGCTTCATTATCTTCGCCAGAGATCGAGCGTAAAGATCCAACTCCCCTGACTCCTCTTCTTAAGGGGAAGACTGAAGCTCAAGGAAGTTTGAAAAGTGCTGCGTCATTTGATGGCTTGCCGGGTGAGGCTTATTCAGATGGTGAAGAAGTGGGTTTACGAAGATCAGCTTCGTATGATGGGAAGAGGTAAATACTCGTTCCGATTTGATGTGATGAATTTAGGACGATGTATACTTAAACCACTTTGCTTGTAGGGGACGACCTCTGTGTCGTCCCTTCTGGTGCCGTAGGAGACGAGTAGAGGATTTAGTTTTACTTCATCAGCGATTCTTTTTAAATTTCTTGCGTCGGGAACTTGATTTATCTCGTTTAACAAGTAACGAGAAGTTGTCTTAACAATATTATAATTAATCTGTTCCTGTCCCGCGTGTCCACGTTGCTCTAGTATGCATTATTTGTTGGTTATTCATTTTTTACGTTTTTCTCTTTTAGGTTCTCCACCTTTAGGTTCTTCACCTTTAGGTTTTTCACCTTTAGGTTTTTCCTCACTCGAAGTTGACCATCTTGAAAAAGCATACTCTTCACCCGTTGGTATTGAAATGCGAGGCTTTACTTGAGGGCCCTGTTCCTGTGTGTGATCATAACTGTACGCAATGGAAGGAGTACGCCCGCTTTTTTCATCCGATTGTGAAGAGGTTGATTTTGATCTGCTGGAGTATTCCGTTGATGAGGAGAATGATGTGGAAGATAACCGTGAAGATGCAGGAGTAGGAGCCTTTTCAGTTTTCTTTACTGCTTTTTTATATTCAGAAATTGCCGTATTAACTGTCTCTAGTTTCAACTTACTTAACTTCTTAAGAGCATAAGCAATGTCTTTTTCAGTTTTACTACTTTCGACATTCGCAATATAGGTTAATAAATTTTTTTTAACGCCTTTAGGGGTGTTCTTAGCCTGATGAATATTCATTAAGCTAGTAGCTAGATTATCTCGTGCTTCTCTGAATGACATATAACACCTCTCTTTGATTAATATAATTTATTAAATTTTATTAAT
>JBIOEB010000061.1:0-13210 GCA_044445585.1 Candidatus Berkiellales bacterium | reverse complement strand
ATCTTAAAAATTGTAAAAGTGTTTGGAGAAGTAAAAAATGAGAATATTAACTCAATCCGAATGTATCGAAATTTCTGCTGGAGCAATTGATCTTACCAACCCCCAAACGATCGTAGGAGGCGTAATTGGCGGTTTAGTAACGTCAACATTGGCTTCTTTTATTGTTTATCCATCCTTGGTAGCAATAGTGTTAGCTGCGGTAGGGGGCGGGGCTGTTTATGCGAATGGAGGTAAATTCCCAGGAGCAGCAGTAGCAGCGGCGGCAGGTGGTTTTGTAGGTTATTATTTTACCTCACCCTTAGTGAAAACAGCGGCTTTTGTTGCTGGGGCAGGTTTAGGGAGTTGGGTAGGGCAGAAAATGTAATGTGAGGAAAAAGATAGAATAGAAGAAAAAAATAAATGTAAATGTGAAAAATAAAAAAATGCAGGATCAAAATGATTTTGATCCTGCAACGTAAGATTGATTGTTTTTATTCTTCCTTTATTTGACGGCTACCAGGTGCATATCGTCTGCTGCTGCTAGAATCAGCTTCATTGCCAGCCGTAGCATCATCTTGCGGAACACCACGAGGGCACAATTTCCGTCCTAACGCTACAACTCCATAGAAGAAAAATTTAGCTGCTTGCTTTACCGCAACACCAAGTGCAGCGTCACGAACAGGGTCATCGGATCCATTGAGTTGGCCGATACCTGCGCCAGCGCCAGCAGCAAGTAGGTCTTCGGTAGTTGATCCAGTGTAAGTAGCAGCTGGGATCCTACTAACAAGAGGTAAGCGCTCGACTAATAACCGCTCATCAGCTGGTTCTTCTTTTTTTACTTCAAAACCTTTCATAAAACACCTCACTACATTAATTAAAAATTAAACAATAGAAAATTAAGTAACAATATTCCACGCACTTGATTTAAAGTAGCCCCACATAAATTCATAAGGCGCAGCAAGTAACGCGACTGCTGCTGCAGGAGCGAGTTGATAAAGAATATCTGCCTTAGGAAACGCCATGTAAGCCACAGCATAACCACCACCGCCTATGATTGCTGATCCAAGCGAAGCGCGAAATACGCCATCCATCCATGCTTTATTGTGTATTTTGTTCAACATGTCATTACTAATACATCCAACGGTGGTAGAGTTGTTTTCCCCGCCCGAGACAAAACTTAGTTCGCTTACTGTTAGTTTTCTCATCGCAACCTTCCTTAATAAAATAAGAAGTTTGCATACTAATCAATGGAACCTAGCAAGTCAATATGATAGCTATTAGATTTGGGTAGAAAGAAGATAAATTTATGTTGGAAAATAAAAAGCTGGAGGTATTTTTGTAGTCCTCCAGCTTTATTGAGTTAATTTAATTAGAAGTGCTTTTTTCGACAACCAATTCCGATTTAACGTCTTTTACGCCTTCAACGGATTTGGCAATAGAGATAGCAGTATCAGCTTGTTCTTTAGTATTTACTTTACCTTCAAGATGTACCACGCCATTCATGGTTTTAACGTGGATCCCCATGATGGGTAAATCCTTTTTTTCAAACCATTTTTCTTGAATGAATTTTTCTTTTACTTTAGCGGTAATCGCTGTGTCAGAAAAAATGCTTTCCGCTTTTTTAGTTTCTTTAGAAGCTGGGCTTTCTGACGAAGGCTTGTTGCTACTGGTGTCGGCAGCAAACATTTTTGCAGCGAAAAATACGATGATTAAGCAAAGCCCAATTTTAGATAACGATCCGATTTTCATAGCAAGTATTCTCCATTCCCTCAATGATAAAAAAACTGAAAATGTATCTAGCAATTTTGATCTAATCCAAGTAGCGTCGTTGCCATTCTAAATAAAGACTTTGGACATGATCGCAAAAAGCTTCTTTAGAATCAAATTGCCTAGGATCAATGGCATCATATACATAATAGTTGGCATGACGATTTTGTGCACGAAACATCATCCAAATTTTATAAAGTAAATGCTGATTGAGCCATTCGAAATCGGATTGGGACTCATAATGCAAGAAAACGGGGACAATGGGCGTTTGCGTTTGTAAGCTTAAATCGAAAGGTCCAAAACGAAAGGGAATAAAAATCCGTCGGCCTTTACATCCTCCTTCGGGATAAAGTCCTACGTTATGGCCACTTGCTAAAGCCTCGCGCAGGGTATCCGAAGCAGTTTGACGGGATTCTTTACTTTCGCGTTGCACATAAAAAGTGCCTGCTGCTCGACTGATCCGACCCACCAGCCACCAGTGTTTAACTTCAACTTTTGCCAAAAAATACACATCAAATAAGGCTGACATGCCAAGATCTTCAAATGCCGAAGGATGATTACCAATTAAAATATAATGCTCTGGGAGAGGGCGGCGGTTTTTTTGATGAAGATAAAGCTCCACTCGTAAAGCGCGGATAAATACCCAGCACCAATAGCGAAAGAGGGCACGATACCAACCCTTGAGCAAAAAGGAAGGCAGAAAAGATAAAAGATAAAGCAATAGCGTGAGAACAATAAGATCAATGATGCCAATGAGGGTGCGTATAAAAGAGAGTAAGGAAAGTATCATAAGCTTTCTTGTTGAATGACTTATGATTTAGCTTAAGCAAAGTAATGCATCAGTGCAAGGCAATAATTCTTGTGCAGTAATACAAATATTTTGTTAAAGTAGCCCAATTCTTAGTGTGTTGTTGGGTAAAAACATGAAAACAAAATTTCTCACGGTATTGCATACTTTAGGTTTATTAATATTTTGGTGCCAACTTGGTGTATGTGCGCATAATACCATCGAAAAAAGTCCATTCGATGATCGCCGCTACTTAAACGAAACATTGGCCAATGGCTTAAAAGTCGTGGTCGTGTCGGATCAAGATGCGGAAACATCTGGCGTGACATTAGTGGTTAAAGCCGGGAGCTTTGATAATCCTAAGGCTTTTCCTGGGCTTGCACATTTTTTAGAACACATGGTATTTTTAGGCACAAAAAAATTCCCGATCCCAGATGAATTTCAAAATTTCTTGCAAGTGTATGGTGGCCATCATAATGCAAATACGATGGGTGAACAAACCAATTATTTTTTTGAGATCCAACCACAAGGTTTAGCTCAAGCATTAGATCGATTTTCAGATTTTTTTATTGCACCTTTGTTTACGCGTGAATTGGTCGCTCGAGAATTAAATGCGGTCGATTCAGAATATCATTTAAATCAGCAGCAAGATCAATTTGCCCTAAGGGAAGTTGAGCAAGAAACCAGCAACCCGTTGCATCCTTTTTGGGATTTTGCTGTAGGGAACTTGCACACTTTGGCCTATGATCAAACAAAACTATATGCTGCACTTAACACGTTTTTTAAAGAGCACTATCAAGCAGATAAAATGACGTTGGCCATGGTGGGCCCGCAGCCGGTAGAAGAGCTGATGCACTTAGCAAAAACGTATTTTTCTGCGATCCCAAGTCATCATGCAACCCAAAAAGCATCACGCCCACTGGTGTTCGAGAAAGCCCACGTTGGCCTCGATATTGCCATGAAAACCAAAGCCGAACACCGAGAACTTTATTTATCTTTTCCCATTGCCAGTGATCTCTCTAAAGAAAGAAAACTTGCCGGTTTATTGTTGGGTTCTTTAATTGGCCATGAGGGGATAGGAGGGTTGCCTCACACCCTTAAAAAACAAAAGTGGATCAATTCCCTGGCGGTTTATTATGGTGAGGCAGCCAAGGAGCAAGATTTTATTGGTTTACATTTTTCTTTAACGCCGCTTGGTTTAAAACATATTGATGAAATTACCCAATTGACTTTCAACGCTATTGCAGCGATTAAACGCCAGGGTGTGCCAGAGTATTTTTATGATGAATTTAAAACTTTAAATTATCGGGAATTTCTTTATATGGATAAAAGCAATCCTGCAGACTTTGCCTATAGTTTGGCGAATGATTTGCAGCACTTTGATGCTAAACACCTGTTAACGCATCATTATTGCCTACCGAAAGAGACCATCTCGAAAAGTCAATTATCAACACTATTGGGTGCATTAGCGCCGCAAAATTTGCGACGGATGGTGATCCATCCTGACGAAAAAGGTGAGAAACAATCAAAATGGTATGGCGCGAATTATCGTGTTGAAAAATTATCCCAAGCTAAATTAGATTTATTCACCAAAGGGTATGAAAAGTCACAATTTAGTTTCCCGGTAAAAAATCCTTATATTCCTAAAAAATTGGTGCAACAACCGAGATCAATCAGGCAAAATGATCTACCAGAAATCCTTCCGATGAAAAAAATCACGTTATGGCACCATCAAGATGTGCAATTTAATAAACCCAGAGCCGATATCCTTATCAATTTTGCTTCTCCTTTGGTCATGTCAACGCCGGAAAATGAAATCAATTCTGCGCTTTATATTAATTTAGCGGTGGATTTGTTAAATGAGCATTTTTATCCTGCAACGTTAGCAGGAACAGAAATTAACTTATCCACGCATTCGCGCGGGATCACCTTAACGGTAAATGGGTATAGCGACAAACAAGCTTTATTATTAACCGAAATTATTGAAAAGCTTAAAGAGACCGTTGTCGATCCTGCTCTATTAAATCTTAAAAAGGATCTGCTTATCCGCGGGTATAAAAACTTCCATCAGATGACCCTCATGCAACAAGCGATGTCCGAATTTAATATTTCAATTCGTCAACCTGCTTGGCATCCTGATGAATTATTGTTTGCAAGTCAAAACATCACCCCAAAAAAGGTCGACCAATTTATTAAAGATTTTTGGCAAAACTGCCAGGTTGAAATGTTAATTAATGGCAATTACACCCGAGAGCAAGCCATTGCCCTTGGGAAAACCGTTGAAGCCGCTTTTCCTGATCTCACGCGCACCGATCCCATTGTGGTATCTAAAGTGGTTAAATTGCCAAAAAATTCTTCACACTATCGCGCGATTAAAGAGCTTGATGAAAATAAAGTTGCTTTATGGTATTTGCAACACCCCGATGCCGATATTCCTACTATGGCTAAAACGATACTGTTGGGCACTTATTTACAAGTGCCATTTTTCCAAACGTTGCGGGTGGATCAACAATTGGCTTATGCTTTAGGGTTACAAGCACACCTTTTGAAAAAAGTGAGTGGGTTGATGATGTGGATACAATCGACGAAAGCCACTTCGGGTGAACTGATGAAACAAATGCGTCAATTTGTCGCGGGCCGTCGGGAATTAATTGGAAAACTGACGGAAAAAGATATCGCCGCAACGCGCCATGCTTTAATCAATCAGCTGCGCCAAAAACCGTTAACGCTAGAAGTGCAAACACAACAATGGTGGGCCTCAATTGAAAGTAGCAAAATTGAGTTTGATCTTGAAGAGCGATTAGCACAAGAACTTGAAAAATTACCGGTAAAGGATTTTGTTGCTTTTGCGAAAGAATATCTTGATCCATTAACATCGGAAGAATTGTTAGTATTATCTGCGCCTGAAGAGTATAAAGCAGGTCACAAAATCGCTTCGTTACAACAGTTTAAACAAGAAAAAGGTTATTTTGCCGAAAACTAATTTGAATGCTGCGCGCGAAGTGAATTCGCGCTTGCACCCAAGGGGGAGAATCACGGTTCTCCCCCTTGGGGAACCCCCATCGTGCAAAGAACACTCGATGATGCTTCGCATCATAAGTGTAAATATTTAGGAAAATTAACCTAAGCGGTGACGTTTCTCAGACACGGATTTGAGTTTGGCATTGGGGCAAAGAAAAATACAATGTCCGGATTCATTAAAATGAAAACGGACATTTTCGGTGATCTCACCCAGCGGGCGATAGCAAACTGTCATGGACTGGTGAGTAGGCGCATTGTAAACATTCACGCCGATCTTTTCTAATTCATTGGTTAGTTGACCAATGATAAAGGTATTATCCAGGCGAGGATTTACCCTAACATGATTGAGTTCAAATAAAACAGTCTGTAAAGTAGAACGAAAATCATGTATGGGATAAATAACGCCATCCGCTAACGAAGCAACGTGAACACATTCAACCACGTACAAATTATTGTTGAGCACGAACTCATAAATATCAGCGTGGTGATCCGCCGTTACCCGCGTTGCATTGATCAGAAGTTCATTGGCAATTGTGGTATTCATAAAAGTTTACATCGGCGGCGTGGAAATAGATCTTTAGGAACAGCCAGAAATGAGTAAAGTTAAATTACAATACAGTTGTTTGGAATGTGGTGCAGTAGCACCAAAATGGTCAGGGCAGTGTGCAGATTGTGGGGCTTGGAATAGTTTAACCGAAATAGCCCTTGCCAAAGCGCCCGCAGCAGGCTCTAGGTGGCAAGGCTATTCGGGTAGCACCGAAGCAACCATCACGTCGTTATTGCAAGTTCCTGTAAGTAGCTCCACACGAATTGCCACTGGATTATCTGAACTGGATCGCGTTTTAGGTGGCGGTTTAGTCGAAGGATCAGTCGTATTAATTGGTGGTGATCCCGGTATTGGTAAATCCACGCTGTTATTGCAAGCACTTGCCACTTTACCAGATCCCAGCCTTGCGCTTTATGTGACAGGCGAAGAATCATTGCAGCAGGTTTCGTTGCGAGCGCAACGTTTAGGGGCAGGTCATTTGCCCATTAAATTATTAGCCGAAACGCAAGTTGAAACCATTATTGCGCTGGCATCCAATCAAAAACCTAAAGTGATGGTCATTGACTCTATTCAAACTATTTTTACGCAAGCCATTCAGTCCGCGCCGGGATCGGTAAGTCAAGTGCGTGAAAGCGCCGCGTTGCTAGTGCGGTTTGCAAAGCAAACGGGAATTTCGCTTTATTTGGTGGGGCATGTGAACAAAGAAGGCACCCTAGCAGGCCCGCGCGTATTAGAGCATATGGTCGATACGGTATTGTATTTTGAAGGGGAAAAAGATAGCCGTTTTCGCGTGGTGCGTGCGATTAAAAACCGCTTTGGCGCTGTCAATGAATTGGGGATCTTTGCGATGACAGATAAAGGTTTGCGCACCGTCAATAATCCATCGGCCATTTTTTTATCGCGATCGCGTCCTGCTGGCGCTGGCAATGTGGTATTGGTGACCTGGGAAGGGAGCCGCCCGTTATTACTCGAAATTCAAGCGTTAGTGGATGACAGTCACGGCGTTCCGCGTCGCGTTACCGTTGGTTATGATCATAATCGTTTAGCGATGCTCTTAGCAGTCTTAAATCGTCATGGTGGTATTGCCATGCATAATATGGATGTTTTTTTAAATGTGGTGGGTGGCGTAAAAATTACCGAGCCAGGAGCAGATCTTGCGATTTTAGTCGCCGTCTTGTCGAGTTTTCGCAACAATGTGATTGATAATACCAGCGTCTTTTTTGGCGAAATTGGTTTAGGTGGGGAATTACGACCTGTATCGGGAGGCCAAGAGCGTGTGATCGAAGCGTCAAAACATGGGTTTAAACGCGCGATCGTACCGCATGCGAATGCTCCGCGCATGAAGATAGAGGGCATTGAAGTGCGAGCGGTTAATACGCTAAAAGAGGTTTTGGATATTTTATAGTGTTCAGTTCACGCGAATGCAATTTTTAATTTCACAGAACATTTCAATGATCCCAGAAGTGTATTAGGTATTTAGCAGTTTTTTTTCGGTGGGTTGTTGCATTGAGGAGCAATATTTTTGTAATAACTCCGCGAGCGCGGTAACGTTAATGGGTTTGGCTAGGTAGTCTGTCATGCCAGCGGCAAGACATTTCTGCTTATCACCTTCTGAAGCACTGGCAGTGAGTGCAATAATCGGTAGCGCTTGATTTTTAGGATCGGATCGTAATCTTTTGGTGGTTTCAAACCCATCCATGCCTGGCATTTGGCAATCCATGAATACCATATCAAAATCCTGTTCATTCATCATCGTTAATGCCGCTTCGCCATTACTTGCGCTTTGCGCCTGAAAGCCCATTTTCTCTAACATCTTGACGGTGATCTGCTGGCTAATCAAGTTATCATCCACCACTAAAATTTTGGTATTTTGGGCATCAAAATAAGGCAAGGCTAACGATGATCGCGCTTGATCAATTACCGGCAAAGTCGATTGCTGGTATTTATCGAAAATCAAGGTAAACCAAAATGTAGAGCCCTTTTGGGGTTCACTTTTCACGCCCATTTGCCCGCCCATTAAAGTAGTCAGCCTTTTAGCAATCGCCAACCCAAGGCCGGTTCCGCCGTATTCTCGGGTGGTGGTGGTGTCGCCTTGTGAAAAAGCTTCAAAAATAGAAGATTGCTTAGAGAGGGGGATCCCGATGCCAGTGTCTTCTACCGTAAAATGAAGTGTTGCACTTTGCTTGGCTTCTTCAAGTAGCTTCACCTTTACCGTAACAGATCCGTGAGAAGTAAATTTGAGAGCATTATTCACTAAATTCAATAAAATTTGTTTTAGTCTGCTTGGATCGCCTAAAATAAACGCTGGGATGTTTGGATCCAGGGTGCAATCAAAGCTTAATCCTTTTACTTTTGCTTGGTTTTCCAATAACAAACCAACCTCAGTGAGTGTTTGAGTTATAGTAAAAGGAATTCTTTCAATGGCAAGCTTACCCGCTTCAATTTTGGAAAAATCAAGAATATCATTAATAAGATTCAACAACGAATCTGCCGATAATTTTATCATTTCATTATATTTGCGTTGCTCTTCATTCAGTCGGGTGGTTTCAAGCAAATGACTTGCGCCAATTAACCCATGCATCGGGGTGCGGATTTCATGCGATACATTGGCTAAAAATTGTGATTTAGCGATATTGGCTTCTTGAGCTTTAAGGGTAGCTTTTTCTAATTCAGTGGTTCGGATCTTGACTTTATTATCCAGCTCGATGGTGGCTTCCTTAAGGGTGGCCTGGGTTTGGTATAAATGACGAACCATCACGGTTAAAGCTTGACCCAACACATTAAATTCTTTAAAGGGTTGTTTAGGAAAAGTGATTTCAGAGCCTTTTCCAATTTTTTGGGTTAATTGAATTAAAGCCGCAATGGGTTTAGTGAAGTGAACGGAAATCAAAGTTGCTAAAATAATCCCAATCATTAAACAAATACTCAAACTCAAAAAGTTAATATAAAGCGTATTTTTTAAACGTTCGGTATATTTTGTAAGTGAAAATTGAATATATAACGTGCCGATGACTTGACCATTGTCTAATTTAAGCGGCCCACCTGATACCAAACATTTTTGATCAATAAAGGTTTTAAGTTGCGTGCTTGCTTGCACTTCGCGCATAAAAGGTTCAAATTGAGCGCTTTGTAACATTTTATGTGAAGAAGAAAATTCCGCAATAATATTGCCTTTAGGATCTAAAATAAGGCTGTCTTCAATATCGGTGTTGGCTTTAAGCGTCGATAATTCTTTATTAATCGCTGGAATATTGTGTTGCAATAACGAATCAATCACAGTGGGCGCGATGATTTGTGCAATTCTTTCTGCATCCAACTCGTAGGTACTTAGCATTTGTTGCTTTTCGTGGAAATAAGAAGCTAACATGGTTGTCAACGCAACCAAAAAAATAATGGCGCTTGAATAAATAATGAGTTTGGTGCGAATGCTCGGTGAATACATCGAAAAATCCTTCTTAAGATCTTCTTTATCGGCAGGGGTGCGGAGCTCCTTGATGGAAAGGTGTAACTACAAAACCTTACCTTTGGGGAGGGAATTATTAAAAATAAGTCAGAATGGTATATGAATCAAATACTTACTATGGTAGAGTAACCATTCGCAATTAGACCTTAAAGAGCATTTCATGATTGGCTTAAAAGACTTATCCATTCATTACGGATCAAAATTATTATTCGATCAGGTGGATTTACTATTAAACCCTGGCAACCGCTATGCGGTCGTAGGTGCCAATGGAACGGGTAAAAGTACCTTATTGCGCCTGATTATGGGTCAAGAAACCCCAAGTTTGGGGGAAATTAATTTACCTAAAGATGTCACCATCGGTTGGGTGAAACAAGATCATTATCGCTTTGAAGATCAAAAATTGCTCGATGTCGTGATCCAAGGGAAAGCGCCGCTGTGGCAAGCCATTCAAGCCAAAGAACAGCTCCTACAAGGAGAATGGACTGATTCAGCTGCCCATAAGTTAATGGAATATGAAGAAATCATCATCCACTATGATGGTTATATGGCCGAAAGTTTGGCGCATATTTTGTTGGAAGGGTTAGGGTTGCCTTTATCAGAGCACGAGAAACCACTTGCTTTGTTGTCGGGTGGTTATAAGATGCGAGTGTTGTTAGCCCAAGCCTTGTTTGAATCGCCTGATATTTTATTGCTTGATGAGCCAACCAATCACCTCGATATTATGACGATCCGTTGGTTAGAGCAGTATTTAATTAATGAATATAAAGGGCTATTGTTGTTTGTATCCCATGATATTCAATTTTTAAAAAATGTTAGCACCCATATTTTAGATATTGATTATGGCGAAATTCGAGAGTACCCGGGATCGTATAATCATTTCTTGATGAAAAAGAAAGAAGTGATGGACCAAAAACTGCACGAAAAAAGGCATATTGAAGACAAAATTGCCGTGATGCAACGCTTTGTCGATCGCTTTAAAGCGAAGGCTTCGAAAGCCAAAGCAGCCCAGTCGCGAGTGAAAATGATCGAAAAAATGGAATTGCCGGATGTTAAACAAACCTCGCGGATTAGCCCAACGTTATCGTTTGAATGTAAACGGCCTTCTGGCAAACAAGTTTTAAAAATATCGGAGTTATCTAAATCTTTTGGAGAAAAAAGAGTTTTAAACAAAATTAATCTTGAGATCAATCGCGGCGAAAAGGTCGCCATTATTGGTCATAATGGTATTGGAAAATCCACTTTACTAAAAATTGCTCTGGGGTTACTTGAGACCGATCATGGGGAAATTGAATGGGGATATGAAACACATAAATCTTATTTTGCGCAAGATCATCATGAACAATTAAAGCAAGATATATCTGTGTATGATTGGTTGTGCGATCAAGCACCCACACAAACCTCTACCAAGGTTCGTAATATGCTGGGCCAAGTGTTATTTACCAAAGATGAAGTGGAAAAAAATATTTTAAATATCAGTGGGGGCGAGGCCGCAAAATTGTTACTTGCTGGCATTATGCTGGCTAATCCCAATGTGCTGATCTTGGATGAGCCCACCAATCACTTAGATGTGGAAAGTATCGAAACTTTTTTGCATGCCTTGAAAAAGTATGAGGGCACTATCATATTGGTGAGCCACGATCGACATTTTGTTGCTAAGATTGCCACAAGAGTGATTGCATTAACGGAAAATGGCATTAAAGATTTTCGTGGTACTTATGCCGAATATTTAAAATATTATAAAGAAGATTATTTGAGTCAGGCTTTTTTGGCGAAGCAGAAATAATAATTACTTATTTCTTTTCATGATAAAAAGGAACTTATAGTGGCCGGCACTCTCCGTGCCGGCCAGATTATAAAACACAGCAAAAGTACCACTAGTGTGGTACTTCGGTTTTTACCAAGGTATGCGAGGAATACTAAGGCGAGGAAGACCAAGAGTAAAACCGAGCAGTCTTTCCAAAGGATTAGGTTTATACGGCATCGATAATTCTTCGATTTTTTGTCTTATATCTTTAATTATACTTTTGGTCAATTCACAAGCATCAACTTTTTCGAGTTTAGTCGGGCTAGCACCTTGTTGTAGTGCACGAGGCTGGTGCATGCTTTCAAGTTCATCTTGTTCCTCTTGTGAAAGTTGATTTCTGAGATCCGGAGTATCTAAAATACGACTCTTTACTTGAGGGAGCTTGCCAGCAAGTTTTACCATCTCAGATTGAGATATTCCTCTGGGCAACGGGGGTCCAAATGGATGCCCAATTGGAAATAGATATAAGGTGTGGGGATCAATAACTGGATCCAAAATAAAATCAGGTTGCAAAATACGTTCACAAAGGGGTAAGTGGCGGCTACATACAGATATCAATTTATCAAAACCAGCACCAAAAATATGTAGTTCTCTTCGATATTCAATGTTAAACAGTTTTTCGGCTAATTCTAAATGATATTTAGAAGCTTCTAGTACGAATTCTACATATCTGTCAAAATCTGTTTTTCCGAAAAATTCTGCAATAGTATCAACTTCAAATTTGTACGGACATTTCTTTTCTTCGATAAGTCCTTTTGCTAAAGCCAAATCATGACTGCTTACGATAGCAGCGCTCCAGGGATATTTTTTTATTAAAAGCCTAGCAAGTTCAGGGACCCATCCGGCAATATTTAGAATTTGCTTCTTATTCAAGCATTGTATTAATTCATCGTTCATTAGAATATATAATGCATCTTCCTTGCAACGACAAGAATCCACTATGGTTTGGGCAGTAAAAGGAGGTGCGATTCTTGCTTCATATCCCTGAGTAATTCTCGTTTTCCAGTAATGACAAACGTTCTTTAAAGGAGCGAGGTCCCCTGCGATTTCGTGATCAGGCAGAAAATCTATTATTTTAAAAAGAAGGTCTTCTGCAGAGACATAAGGGTTAAAAGGGGAAGTTGCTAATGCATCTTCTTCTTTAGGTACTGGCGCTTGTTCAGCTGTTCTTGTTCTTTTTGCTCGTCGTTCCCCATCGATTTTCTCAGGCCCTTTACGTTTCATGTGTATTTACCTCTGAATGGAAAGATTTATTGAAATTCTCAATAAACGTATATTGTTGATGGCAAACATTACCATATGTGCATAAGTGGAACTACTTGTTAACGATAAAGGGTCTAGATAAGTCGATAAGTGACTTAATAAAGAGGTGGCTAGCGAGGGTTTGTCAATTCATAATCAACTTGTTAAAGATAAAGTATATTCTGCCAAGAAAAAATAAAAAGTACCCTTACGATATCATGGATAGAAGACCAACCGGGATCGGGACAGCCAATTTAGGTTGGGCAATTTAAATTGGCCAACTTAAATTGAATTAGAATTGGTTGAAAATGTATTACATATCTGCGTTATCAAGATAAAGTTGAGAGAGTGTTCATTGAACTGTGTCAGTCTGAAGTAAAATAGCCGACGCTTTAAAACGTCAGCTTAATCTTATAGTTTTTTATTTATGAAAGCTATAATAATTTTTTAAAATATCACCTCATTTACCTACATTTTTTAGCCACGTTAGTGGCCTAGGAATTGAGCCCCGCGTGAAGGCCTCGAGCCGTTAGGCGAGTAGGCCGGAACGTGGGGTATGAGCACCTACCCCAACACCAAGCTGCGGCAGCAGCGTAGGAT
>JBIOEB010000060.1:0-13226 GCA_044445585.1 Candidatus Berkiellales bacterium | reverse complement strand
GGGTATGGGTGGGTAGCCATGCTCGATTTGTTAGCAACGGCAATGTATGGATTAAGTTTCGTCGTTGGGGCTAGTACTATGTGGCGAGACATTGCTAATGGATATAAAAAACCGCATCTACTCATGCAACATTTAGGAAAAATTTTCGGTGGCATGAATGGTCGGAAATTAGCCTATATGGCCCCAGGTGTTGTGTCAGGTCATCTTGGTCCGGCAGTGGGATATGTAGCAAGTCATGGCGTTACATCTACTTTTCTTTCCGGGATATTTCAGCATCAAGGGTGGTTTCTTTTCCAAGTGGGTTCACTTAACCCGTTTACAGCAGGAATGCTTTCTACTTTCAATAGCGTGCTCACCAGTGTCTTTTTTACGCATCGGATGCGTTTGCAAGGAGATTTTTACGGTGAAATTGGCCCGAGCCCCACGCAAATTTACAATAGTACTTTATTTGGGATTTTTCTGGGTTATCAACTTGAAAGATTTGTCGGTAAAATTTATGAACATATCGCTCTTGATGTAGGACTACTCTTTACAAAGCTCAGCAACAATCGTTCTATGTCAAGGATCACTCCAGTTATGTCAGGGGCTATTCAAGGCCTCAATTCACTTTATGCCGCACGCAAAAAAATTGGGTATTCACTGGGTTTTGTCTCGGTAGTCACGCCCATCATTTTGTTTATCACTCCACCTGGCGTAGCTTTAATCGCACTTGCGGGTAGCAAAATAGGCGCCAGTTTCATTATTGGTAGTAGTTTATTGGGAGTGTTAGGGGCAGTTTTTGGGATAATTAAATTAGGTAGACGCTGCCTTTTTGGCCGTGAAGTTGAGCCAGAACCTGTGCCTGATCCTCATAACCTCACTGGGAGTACAACGCCCACGGCAACGGCTGCAACGGCTTCGGTAATCAGGCCTGAGAAAACAATGACGAAGCAATATGATGCACAAAAAGCGCGAGTTGAAGCCGGCGTTCAACCACAAGGTGCACCACAACCACAACCACGTGTTCCACCGCGAGTCGCAGGCGAGACAGTCGAACCGGCCGGGGGCAAACCGGCTAGAACCAGAAGAGCAGAGGCGATGTAAGGCAGGCTGCCCCAAATAAGCCCTATTTTTGGGTAGCTTCTCTAGGCCTTCAGATAATGTTGGATAATTTTTCTAAATGTAACGCTCGGATCTGTCTTCCCGGAATTTAGTCACGCTTAGCGAACTTGTGAGCTTAGCGTGACTTGATATCCGGGATCCAGTAAACCACTATGTCCCGTTAATATCTGATTCTATTATTTCTGGACCCCGGATATTAAGCGACACTAACGCTCGTAAACTCGCTAATTATAGCTAAACTTGTCCCGCACTTGATGCGGGATTCCGGGGAGACAGCTCCTCGCTAAACCTGTCCCGCACTTGATGTGGGATTCCGGGAAGGCAGATCTGAACTTTTTGAATAAAAATTTATCCACCTTTTTCTGAAACGCTATAGCCTACAAGCTAAATGGTTTAAGTAAACGACACCATACTTTTTCGCCCGCGCTAACAATGCCACTTGCAATTCTTTCCGAAAGTTTTTCTTTTTCGTGATAGCTAATTTCAAAAACCTCAGCCGTTTTAATTTTGGTTAAAATAAAATCATCGCTGGTTTGAAGTTCGTCTATTAAATTTAATTTAAGTGCATCAATGGCGTGCCAGTGTTCCCCAGTGGCAATTTGTGATAACACTACTTGCGGTCGATGACGAATAATATGTTCTTTAAATAACGTGTGGGTTTCTTCGACTTCGGATTGAAGTTTTTCCCTGCCTTTTTCAGTATTTTTACCAAAAATCGTCAGGGTGCGTTTATATTCGCCGGCGGTGATGAGTTCAAAGTCGATGTTATGTTTATTTAATAAACGATTGAAATTGGGCAATTGCGCTACTACGCCAATCGATCCCACAATGGCAAAGGGGGCCGCTAAAATTCTATTTGCTACGCAAGCCATTAAATAGCCACCACTTGCTGCACATTTGTCGATAGCAACGGTAAAGAAGATTTGTCGTTGACGTAGGCGATCTAATTGCGACGCAGCTAAACCATAGCTATGCACAAATCCACCGCTACTTTCAAGTACAATCAACACTTCGTCTTGTGGTGTGGCGATTTCAATGATGGCAGAAATAATTTCTCGCAGACCTTTGACGTGTGAGGCGCGGATATCCCCCTCAAAGCGGACAACAAACAGGCGAGGAACCACCGCTTCACCTTTGGTGCTGAGTTTTTTCTTGAGTTTATGATCTTCTTTTTGCGATTTTAGCCATTTTTTCCAACGCGGCTTGGGTAACGTTTGTGCTTGTAAATCGAAACGCAGTTGTTCATATTTTTCGTTGAGTGGCGTCAGCTGAAGAGTGCCATCTTCGAGTTTACCCCGGCGAACAATCGCTATTAACCCGCCAAGCAAAATCAACAGGCCGAAAATTAGAGTTAGAATTTTAGCTAAAAATAAACCATAATTCAAGAAGAATTGACTCATCCACATTTACCTTACTTTAAGTTATCCTATAGCAGTTCAACTTAAGTACTCTATAACAGATGAAATTTGAAGTAAAAAATCTTTCCTGCCAAAGAGCAGGAAAGTACCTATTTAGAAGGTTAAATTTTGATATTTCACCAGGACAACTCATTGTTATCCAAGGCTTCAATGGCGCTGGTAAAAGTAGTTTGCTTAAAATATTGGCGGGGATCATGTTGCCGGAAAAAGGAAAACTCCTGTGGAATAAAATGGCAATTGATGATCCCACATCCCCTTTTTACGAACATATCAGTTATTTGGGACATAAGGACGGACTACGTCAGGCACTGACTCCTATCGAAAATATCAATTCCCACTTTGCTTTGGCAAATGCAAAAATAACCCCTCACGAGCAACATGAAGTATTATCGGCCTTAAACTTAACGGCTGAGCGTGATCAGCCATGCGAAATTTTATCTGCTGGGCAACGTCGAAAGGTGATGTTGGCCATGGTGATTTTAAAGCGAAAATCGCTGTGGATTTTAGATGAACCTTTCACTGCAGTCGATAGAACAAGTTGTGAAACCTTAAAAAGGTACTTTGATCAACATTTGGCGCATCAAGGAATGATCATCATGACAAGCCATACCTTCGAAAAAGATAATCGTGCTCAAATGATTGATTTGTCAATGCAGGAAAATTTGTGTTAAGGCTCTTTGCTTCTTGTTTATACTACGATCTTTGTGTGATATTGCGTCACCCTTGGCAGTGTTTTCATCCCATTATTTTTTTCTTGATTTTGATTGCTTTGTTTGGCATTGGCTTAGGATTTGATGCGGTTTTATTAAGGCAAGTTAGCCCAGCAATCGTCTGGATTGCTTTTTTGATTACATCACTGTTAACCGTCGAGACGTTATTTCGCCGGGAAGAAGAAGAAGGAACGCTCGAGCAATTATTGGTCAGCGCTCAGCCATTATGGTGGGTAACGTTTGCGAAATCACTGGCCTTATGGGTTGCCTCTTGTTTGCCATTGATCCTCATCATGCCTTTTGTAGGAGTGGCTTTGCAACTTCAGATGAATGAAATTGTTTGGTTAACCTTAAGTGTTTTGATTGGATCACCCGCACTGACGTTTATGGGCGTATTAGGTGCTGCTTTAACCATTGCGATGCCGCGATCGGGGGTGTTTTTAGGGCTGTTGCTGTTGCCGCTTTATATTCCCATTTTGATCCTTGGCATCAGTGCTGTCGTGTCTTTATTAGATGCCTCTTTACCGTTATTCCAAATCTCATTATTAGGCGCAATTTCAATTTTAGCGATCACACTGGTGCCACATTGCGCTGCAGCGGCACTCAAAGCAGGTTACTATGGGTAATAACATGATTCAGCCATTGATTAATTTAGGATCTCCTCGGCGTTTTTATTATTTTTGTGAAAAACTTTTTCCTTGGTTTTTAACGGCAAGTTTATTGGCTATAGCTTATGGAGTTATAGCCGGATTATTTATTGCACCCAGCGATTACCAACAAGGCGAGGGTTATCGGATTATCTATGTTCATGTGCCTTGTGCAATGTTGTCGTTATTGATCTATGTTGGCATGGCGCTGTTTTCAATGTTGTATTTAATTTGGCGCGTCAAAATCGCAGATACTCTTGCCTTTTGCCTTGCGCCTATTGGTGCCTTTTTTACTTTGATTGCCTTGGTGACGGGTGCAATTTGGGGAAAACCCATGTGGGGAACGTGGTGGATCTGGGATGCCAGATTAACTTCGGAATTAATTTTGCTTTTTTTGTATTTGGGCTATTTAGGGTTGTATCATGCTCTGACAAATCCCAAAACCGCTGCCAAAGCCAGTGCAATTTTTGCTTTAGTGGGGGTGATTGATATTCCGATCATTCATTATTCCGTCACTTGGTGGAATACGTTGCACCAAGGTGCAACCATTGCTAAGTGGGGGCAGCCAAATATCGCGATGTCGATGTTGGTGCCTTTATTAGCAATGATTTTTGGGTTAGCATTTTATACTTTGGCTATTTTATGTGTCAGGGTTAAAACTGAAATTTTGCGACGGGAAGCGAGTAATCGTTGGGTAAGTATATTGGTGGAAAAAGGAAGTTAAATGAACTGGACAATGGGTGATTATGGGGTTTATGTGTGGTCTGCATATGCAATTGTATTGTTTGGTCTGGCCTACCTCTTGTTTGCTAGTTTAAGAAGCACCAAAGGAATGTATCAGAAAATTAGAGATAAATTACCCACTCATCCATCAAAGTTATCATGACTTCATTACAACAAAAACGCATGATTTTGATTATCTCGTTATTGGTGGGAATGGGTGCAGCAACCGCACTTATCTTATTTGCATTGTCTCAAAATATCAATTTATTTTATTCGCCAAGCCAAATGGTGACCGAAAATCCCAAAAAAAATAAAACACTTCGCGTGGGTGGTATGGTGGTAAAGGGAAGCGTTGTGCGTCATCAAGGTTTAGCAGTTGAATTTGTGATCACCGATTATCAAAGTAATCTTAAAATTCACTATGCCGGTATTTTGCCAGATTTATTTCGTGAAGGGCAAGGGATTGTAGCTTTAGGGCAATTAACAGAACAAGGGGAATTTAAGGCAAGTCAAGTGCTCGCTAAACACGACGAAAAATACATGCCGCCCGAAGTAAAAGCAACGCTGAAGGCAGGCAAATCGTGATCCCTGAAATTGGCCTGTTTTGCTTGATCCTTGCTTTTTGTTTAGCATTAACTTTAACTTTTCATCCTTTGTTAAAGCCGGTCAACGCCATTAGCGGATTGACGCGATCGCTTGCTTTTGGCCAATGCTTTTTTGTGCTGTTAAGTTTCTTAACGTTGATCTTATGCTTTTTATTAGATGATTTTAGTGTGGAGTATATTGCGCAGAATTCCAATTCGAAGTTGCCACTTATTTATAAATTTTGTGCTGTGTGGGGCGCGCATGAAGGTTCATTATTATTGTGGTCGTTGATTTTAAGTGGTTGGACATTATTGGTTGCTTGTCAGCGAAAAATACCCCCACATTTTCTGAAAGTGGTGTTGGTTATTCTCGGCGGTGTTAATCTGGGAATATTAGGGCTTTTGCTAAACACCTCAGATCCATTCCTGCGATTTTTACCCTTTTATCCTGAAGAAGGTGCTGATCTTAACCCATTATTGCAAGATCCTGGTTTTGTGTTGCATCCGCCTCTTCTTTATCTTGGATATGTTGGCTTTGCGGTTCCTTTTGCCTTTGCCATGGCGGCGTTATGGATTGGCGATAATAAAATGCCTTGGGCCAGTTGGGCTAAACCTTGGGCTTTATTAGCGTGGGGATTTTTAACAGCAGGGATCACACTCGGAAGCTTTTGGGCTTATTACGAGCTTGGATGGGGCGGTTGGTGGTTTTGGGATCCGGTTGAAAATGCTTCTTTTATGCCTTGGTTAGTAGGGGCTGCCTTAGTGCATGCATTGGGCGTGTGTGCGCACCGTGGGTTATTTGCTTCTTGGTGCGTTATTTTAGCGATCAGCGCTTTTATGTTAAGTTTAATTGGCACTTTTTTAGTGCGATCGGGGGTATTATCGTCGGTACATTCCTTTGCCAGCGATCCCGCCCGAGGATATTATATTTTAAGTTTTCTGACGATCATTCTCATTGGCTCGATGAGTGGATATTTTCTTCGTATTCATCGTTTCCAACATGTTCAACGGTTGTTCTTATTTTCAAAAGGATCATTAATATTACTGGGGAACGTGATTTTATGTGCTGCCACGTTAACGGTATTACTGGGGACATTATACCCTCTGGCGATTGAAGTATTTGCCAACGAGCGCCTTTCAGTCGGGCCGCCTTATTTTAATAGTGTTTTTATTCCTTTGATGTTACCACTATTGCTGTTGATGGCGATCACACCGCATGTTCATTGGCAGCACGAAAAATTAATCCATTTTTGGGCGCGAATAAAAAAAGCCATGCCTTTGATATTAGGCATTGCGTTAATTCTCATTTATTTTTTATGGCAAGGTTTTCCTATCTTATCTCTGCTGGGGATAATCTTTTCTGCTTTCTTGCTGTTTGGAACAGTTTTCAAAGCTTTTAGACACTATTTCAAAAATAGGGCTTATGCGTTCAGCCAAGGCGCAAGTCAGTCGAGCAGCGGAGTTTACAGACGAGTAAATGAGCAGCGCAGAATGACTTGCAACGCAGGATCAACGCATAAGAACATTTTTGGGCTCATACTAGGCCATATGGGATTAGCGATTAGTGTATTGGGGATATCATTATCCAGCGCTTTAGAAACCGAAAAAGATCTCAAAATGGCTCCGGGCGAAATCGCTCATATTGCGGGTTATGATTTCTTGATGCAAAGCATCGACAACATAGCGGGCTCAAATTTTGAAGGAAAACAAGCCCATTTTCTGATTTCGCAACAGCAAAAAAATATTGCTCATGTTTATCCACAAAAACGATTTTTTATCGCCCGCCAAATGGCAATGAGTGAAACCGCGATCCATGTTGGCTTATGGCAAGATTTTTATCTGGCATTAGGTGAAAAATTAGAGGGCGAAAATTGGTCGGTACGTATTTATATTAAACCTTTTATTCGCTGGATTTGGCTCGGGGGTATTTTAATTGCTTTGGGAACCTGCGTCGCCAGTTTTAAAGCCTTTAGACAAATGCAAAGGCCAAAGGACTCATTATGAATTTACTTTTTTTACGTCAGCAACGATCTCGATTTATACCCGTCATCTTATTTGCCATTATTTTATGGATGTTATATCAAGGTTTAGCAGAAAAACACCCTCGTATGGATAAAGCGAAAGGAAAGCCTTTTCCTGAGTTTACACTGTTTGAAATCAGAAAAAACCAATGGGTAAATCTTCAAGATATCAAAGGAAAACCGCAAATTATTCATGTGTGGGCTTCGTGGTGTGGTGTTTGTTTGAAGGAACATCAGGAATGGATCGCCATTAAAGAGAAATGGCATTTCCCCATCGTTGGGGTGATCTATCGGGATGATCCTAATCAAGTCCTGCATTTTTTAAATAAAAAAGACGATCCATATGACTATTTGTTGAATGATGCGAGTGGAAAATTAGGCTTGGATCTCGGCTTAACCGGTACGCCAGAAACCTATATTTTAGATGCAAATGGTGTGATCCAATATCATCATCTAGGCGCCTTGGATGTCAGGACATTTGAAAATCAACTTCTGCCGTATTTGCAGCAAAAATTGGTTGAGCAGGGTGATAGAAAATGAAGAAAATAGCTCTCATTTTATTACTTATTTTATCAATGCCATTGTTTGCCGCAACGCAACTGTATCAATTCGAAAACCCTGAACAACAACGTCAATTTGATATGTTATTAAAAGAATTTCGCTGCGTCACTTGCCCGAACCAAAACATTGGCGATTCCATGGCACCGGTTGCTACTGCAATGCGTGAAGAAATCTATCGCCGTTTGCAACATGGGGAGTCCCCTGCAGTGATCCGCGACTATTTACTGACACAATATGGTGATTATGTGTCGTATAAACCCATCGTTAAAAAGCAAACATGGGGTTTATGGTTAGGGCCAGTGATTATTTTATTATTTGGACTAGTCTTTTGGCTTAGAGTTGTGCACCGAGGTAAGGTGAAATGATGATTAGCAAATTACCTTGGTTGTGGGGAATATTGATCGTTTTACTGTTCATTGCTTTAGTATTTATTTTCTTGCCAACTTTAAAAAATAATTCAAATAATTCAAATAATTCAAATAATTCACTTAGCAAAGCACACTGCAAAAAATGGGTAATAGGCATTTCCCTGTTATTTAGTTTGAGTGCCTTTTTGTTATATTGGCAATGGGGCTCAAGTGAAGATCTCGTTCATTTGCAAGCACTGCATCAAATTGACAATAAATTAATTTTTTTAACAAAGCAGCAACAACTTACTCCCGAAAGAGTATTAACCGAGTTTAAAGATCTAGAGAAAGAAATTGAGCATTCACATGTTGCCTTAGCACGGATGGGATCGTTATATCTTGAGTTAGGATTTGTTCAGCAGGGGATCTCTGCTTTAACCCAAGCCCAATCCAAGTTAACAAAACATAATGGCGCAGCCAGCGCGGTGCTGCAAGTAAAAGTAGCGCTTTTACCTGAATTTCAAGCCAAAGTGTCGTCTACAGATACCGTTTTTGTGATTGCTAAAGAAACAACTGGCTCGCCTTTACCGTTGGCGGTAGTGAAAAAGACCGTGAAAGATCTTCCCTTTACAATAGCCTTAGATCCCACGCAATCCATGATCCCAGGTAAAAGCATAACGACAGGGAAAGAGATCGAGATCATTGCAAAAATTTCCAAATCCGGGGACCCGTTGCAAGGAAATTTCCAAGGAAAAAGTCAGAAGTTAATGGTAGAATCCCAAAACAAGCCGATTGCCATTGTTATCGATGAGCAATTAAGTTAGTTAGTCAAGGAGGAGTCTATGAACGTTGAACGCAAAAAAAGGCTTTCAGATGAAGCAGTGGACGCAATTGCTGCAGTGATCATTATCGCTGCCGTGGTATCGGGTGTTGTCTTTTGGTTGTATGGAATGCCTACATAACAAATGATCCTGGTTGTTCGATGTAATTATGGTGATGATTCTATTGCATTATTGCAGGCATTAAAAACAAGAGCTTGTGAAATTCAGGAATTTAACCATATTTATGTTGTTTACATTGACACGGGCTGGGCAGCAGAAGGTTGGTTAGAAAGAGTTCGCGAAGGTGAACAATTTGTTAAAAGTTGTGGCTTTGAACCCATTCATTTAAAGTCGAGAGCAACTTTTGCTGATCTTGTGATAGAGCGTAAAAATTTCCCAACCCAAAAATTTCAATGGTGTGCGGGTTTTCTGAAAGGCCTTCCCTTATTGGAATGGTTGGATGAACATGATCCTAAATCAGAATGGCTGATTGCGTTGCCAAAGCGTCAAGCGCTTTATCGCCAAAAGCTCACAGCCTTTAAAAAAGAATGTCAATATCACGGCGAAAGAGATGTTTGGCATCCTATTTTAATGGTAAGCAATGCAGAGCGCGATCTCTGGATGAAACAAGCTGGATTTTTACCGCGTTATTCCCGAAGTTTAGAATGCGATCCCTGCGTGAATTCAACTGCAGAAGAATTTGCTGGCTTATCTACCAAAGATAAAGAAAAAGTCCTTCGATTAGAATTAACCATTAATCAATCAATGCCCAAAAATATTCGAAGAAATCAATCTACAGGAATGGATGCATTTTCGATGGGATGTGGTGATCCGTTTGGGTGTGGGTTGTAAATAAAAATGAAAAATCCTAAAAATGAAAATCACCTCATATGGCTTTTAGGGCCAAATGAGGTGACAAATTTAGTGATAGCGAAAAGCTCTAATTAAAACTTCTTTGGGGCTTTATTTGGTTCGCTTTTATTTGATTGACTATGACCTGTTTTATGAGCAGGCGTAGTTTTTTCTTCTTGGTTTTCCCGATTGGTGCGGGGAGCGCTGTGTGGTTGTGTAGAGCTTGGTTGTGTAGAGTATTTGTCTTGACGTGGTGTTTGCTCTTTTGAAGGTTGGCCTGAGAATTTTTCATTACGGGTGTTTTCTGGACGTTTGTTGTACTCGGTCATTATAGATCTCCTTAGGTTGTAGAAATTGGTACTTACCTATTATCGGACCAATATTGAAATAGTTTATGCTTATAAAACTGTTAATTTATAAGCTGTATCTTAAATTCAATATCAGCTATAAAACAGAACTATAGACCAGTTTGTAAAAAAGTGAGTGAGTATACCCTATTCTTTGCACTTCCTAAATTAAAGCATAAAGTTTAATTTGATTTGCTGTGCTGTACGTATCGCCGAAGCATAAGCATGATGAACCGAAAAGCCATAACGGGAAAAATCTGCGCCGGCAAAATAAATATTTCCTTCAGGTCGTTCTAATGCTTGTTGTAGCGCTTCAGTAATGTAAATAGTTCGATAGGGATAAGATCCTTGTGCATAAATGTCGTCAGACCAGCGGTAAACCATCGACTGAATAGGAGCAGGTGCATCAGGGAAAATTAATCTAAGATCTTTCATTACGGTATCAACCACATCCGATGCAGATCCAACAATATTCGAGTAATGATCACTTTGCAGGATCGCTTTTTGATGTAAGGGATAACCATTACGAAAATCGGTGAATGAAGCTTGGTCGGGTTTAGCCAGAAAAATATAAGGACTTGCAAGATTATCCCAAAAGGGGGATCCAAATTCTAAAGAGATCCGAGTCGCTTGATGCACTCCCATGGCAGCAATCGCCAGCATCTTATCGTTAGATAAGGAGGGATTAAACAGCGACTCGGCTTGCGTCTTAAGCACACCAATAGGAATGGTTGATATTACTTTTGCTGCGAAATAACTTTGATTATCAGCTGTTATAACGGTAACGCCTTTAACGCCATGATCATTAATTTGTATCACACCCGAACCGGTTTTGATACTCACCCCTAGGTTAAGACATTGTGAATGCATTTGCTGGATGACTTTATCGTATCCGCCAACCACAAAGGAAATATTGGCATCTCTTTGATTCCAACCATCGAGTGCTTTATTTTCATGCGATTTATCAAATGAAGGAATACCGGGTAGCGATAAATGAGTATTATGATGTAATAGTTCATATTCAATAAATTTCTTCACCCAGTAATATTTTTCTTTATCCCTTTGAAAAGGGTGACATATTGTTGCGACAAATTCTTCAAGGGTTTTACCTATCTGCCAAGAAGAATTTAAGGCTTGCTCGTATTCTTTTTGGGCGATTTCATAATACTGTTTAAGAGCGTGCATAGAATATTGACGTGGATCAAGGTGATCACCATTGAACACGAGGGATCCGTCTAAATTTAATTTTTTGATAAAGGGCTTGTTATCATGAGGGGTGGTGGATAAATATTTTTGGAAAAAAGGATTTTCACCATATCCCTCAAAAAAAGTTGCGCCTAACTCGATTGGCGTTTGATGATCACTTGCAACGGTGGTATAAATTCTACCGCCAAGGCGATCGCGTGCTTCAAGTACAGTGATTTCAAAAAATGGCGCTAATTCAATAGCGGTGGTTAAGCCGGCTATCCCAGCCCCAATGATTATTATCTTATCCATAACGTTAAATTATATCATTGTAAAGCCAAATCAAGTACGATCACTTTATCTTTTGTCCTAAAACAAATAACGATATGATAAGACTAGTTGGAAGCTCAGCTCATTCACAGTTTAGACTCAAACAATTACTGCTCAAACTGCAATCCTCAGCGGCCTCATTAGAGCGCTTAACACAGGTTCAATCTCATTATGAATATTTTGTTTCGTGTCATGAAGATTTAACTTTAAACGAGCGTGAGTTACTCAAAGAAGTACTCGAGGCAAAAGAAACCTCATTATTTGAATCGCCCCTTATCCTCTGGGTAGTCCCACGCTTTGGGACACAATCTGCCTGGGGCTCAAAAGCAGCAGATATTTTACACCATGTGGGGTTAAATAAAATTGATCGACTCGAAAGAGCAGTTGTTTATGCATTTGATTTTCATCATCCAAAAAATATTGCACCTGACGAATTAAAATCGATCCAACACGAAATTCATGATCGCATGATTGAAACGGTGGTGGATAATTGGCAAGCGATCGCAGCATTATTTGATCATCATTCTCCGCGGCCGTTACACACAATTCCATTGTTAGAAAATGGAAAAACGGCGTTACAATCAGCCAACACTATCATGGGATTGGCACTTTCAACCGAAGAAATTGATTATCTCGAAAAGCAATATTTAGCATTAGAGCGCGATCCAACCGATGTGGAATTAATGATGTTTGCTCAAGCCAATTCTGAACATTGTCGTCATAAAATATTTAATGCTCAATGGGAAATTGATGGTCAAATTAAAGAAGACACTTTATTTGGGATGATTAAAAATACTTATCAACATCATTCAGAAGGGGTGTTATCTGCTTATCACGATAATGCTGCAGTGATCCGCGGTTTGGGTCAGAAGCGTTTTTATTGTTCGCCACGTGATCATGTTTATCGTAATCATGATGAGGAAGTGCATTTTGTCATTAAAGTCGAAACGCATAATCATCCTACTGCCATAGAGCCCTTTGCAGGGGCTGGAACAGGGCAAGGGGGTGAAATTCGCGATGAAGGGGCAACGGGTTGTGGTGCCAAACCAAAAGCAGGGTTAACGGGTTTTACTGTTTCTAATTTACATATTCCACAATTTCAGCAACCTTGGGAAGGATCCGCTCATTACCCGACGCGCATTGCGACTGCATTAGAAATAATGCTAAAAGCTCCCATAGGTGGTGCTGCTTTTAATAATGAATTTGGCAGGCCAAATCTTTGCGGTTATTTTCGCACTTTTGAGCAATCTTATCCGCATGAAAAGCATTATTTTGCCCGAGGTTACCATAAACCTATTATGTTAGCGGGTGGTTTGGGTAATATTGCATTCTCTCATATTCAGAAAAAACCTATTCCAGAGGGTGCTTTGATTGTTGTTTTAGGTGGCCCGGCGTTAAGTGTGGGTTTAGGCGGTGGTGCAGCATCGTCGATGACCGCCGGAGAAAGTGCAGAAGAGCTTGATTTTGCCTCGGTGCAAAGGCAAAACCCCGAAATGGAACGACGCTGTCAAGAAGTGATCGATCGTTGTACGGCATTAGATAAAGATAACCCGATTATTTCCATTCACGATGTCGGTGC
>JBIOEB010000059.1:0-13509 GCA_044445585.1 Candidatus Berkiellales bacterium | reverse complement strand
GAATGGAAAAAGGTTACAATTCAGGATGATTTAGATAAGAAAATCGAAGAGGCTAAAAAGCAGGCATCTAGCTATAAAAGTGGCTCCCTTGCTTCCTTAGAACTTGCTAACTATTGTTATTTGATTATTGTTTCTCAGAATAAATTAAACATTAAGAATAAAGAGTTTGATTATAATGGCAATGTATTCCGAGTAATTAATATCGTATGTTTTCCTAAAACACCTTCTGGAAAGCAAATAATTAACTAGTCCCTGCAAGACAAAATAGCAAAAACCACTCGATGAATTTGGGCATAGAAGAAAATGAAATTTGCTGCTGTACTTAATCTTTAAAACCGCCTTCACCACCTGGCGAATACCCGCGATAATCGCCGTTATCACTGATATTGGCCCGTTAAAATTGGGAAAAGTCAATTTCCAACTGCAACACGCTAGGCAAATTTTAATTAGTGCTTTAATTTACAGCAACAATTAACAAAGAGTTCTGCTGGAGTTGTAAAGCCTATGCTATTCATCGGCGTATCTTGAACCCTTTTCGTAATTTCTTCCCAACCAATATGCTCACCAGTGGTGTTTGAAAATTCGATGTGAACTTTAACTGCATGAATGAAATCATTCATGTGACCCAAGACAGTTTTATCAACTGTTTTGCAAAATATATAATTACCGTCAAACAAGCTATCAACTTGCCCTTGCAAATTACTGTAATTGATTTTTTTTAGATATTTAGTTAGATGCCGACGAAGTGCGACAGGCAAGTTTTTAGCGCCTCCGATATCGCTATAGTGTGCAAAAAAGCTTAGCTTTGTTAATCCATGGGTAAATATAGCGATTTTCTTTCTATTTACAATAAATACATTTAAAAACCAGTCATTAAATGGATTGGTTGGATCAACGGGCTCTTCAAGCTTATCGACTTTTAAGTCTTTAGCAATATTTTGAGTTAATCGCAGCTGTAGCATGATGTCCTCAAATTTGCACCATAAAATACTTCAGCTGGTGTTTTAAATCCCAAGCATTTCATGGACTTATTATTGATTTTATTCGTCTGAGCCGTAATATATGCTTGATCGTACTCCGTTATATCCAGATCACGAGGAAACGGTTTGCGCCATAACCTATTCCCATTTTCAACACTACCCTTTTGATATGATTTATATGGATCACAAAAATATGTACCCAAATTCAATTGTTCAGCAATAGATTCGTGGTTCTTAAATTCAATCCCATTATCAAAAGTAATACTTTTTATATAATCCTTGAGTGGCAACAAATGATCTACACTATTTTTTGCAGTAGCTGTAGGCTTTTTATCTTGATTTTTAATAGTAACGATAAATCTGGATTTGCGCTCGCGAAGTGTGATGATATTTGATAGAAGAAATTTATTAAACATCATTAAATCCCCTTCCCAGTGGCCAAACGTTCTGCGATTTTCAATTTCTTTTGGTCTTTCATGGATTGGAGTACGATACGATTTGGGATCATCTGCCTCGGCCTGCGTCTTTTAGGGTGACGGAGTCTTTGTATTTCTTACCTTAAAACATGCCATGGATATTAACTAGGAACCATAACCTTGGTGGTTTTTGCCCCACGCTTATTGCCTCGAGCATAAGCAAGCGTTTCGTGTGCACCTTTAAGAATGCTTTCGTTTATTTTACTCATAAAAAAATCTTTAATTTCTAGCACTTTTTCATCACCGCTTTAAAAAGGGGCCCAATTAACCTGCACACACTATGATATGCTAAAGCAATCATTGGAAAAAACTAGCATGGCATGGACTGGCGCAGTTTCAAAATATATACCAGTAACGAAACAACCTGATTTACCAAAGCCTGAGTTGAACTGCGGATTAGCTTTTGAAGAAGGCATTGCTCCCACCTTACATTGCAAGGCTTCCCATGAAGAATTCTTTGTATTTCCCAAAATATCTAAAAGTAAAGCAGTTGGTTTTTCTGAAGCAAACCCTGCAATCGTCGCCTCTAATGGGTATACACCACTTGCCAACCTGTTGATTATTGGTATGGGTAGTATTGCTCTGTTAGTGATTTTTTATCATGTTGTCCGTCATCTTTTTTCTAAGAAGAAGACAGAACTTGAAGAAACACCCTCAACAATGGCTATAACGAAACCCGTCAGAGAAAAACCTTTCCTAAAAGAAATGAGCAACTTAAAGAACACACTGATTAAAGCACGACAACGAATTGATAATTTCAAAAAAGAAGGCGATTCGACGCTTGACATAACCTATAAAGATCTTGAAGATCTTTTGCAAAGAATCGAGAAGTTAATTGAGAAATTTAATACAATGGGTATCACTAAGGAAGAGATGAGAGCCCTCAGGGAAGACATTCAGCATTTTTCAAAGGACATTAAATGTGAATTTTCTTCTGTAACACATCTACAATCAGGGTCTACTATTGGCAGCGGCAAGATGTTAACGAATGCTTTTTTACAACAACTATCCCGTCATAAAGCACCCCTGGTCCTCGAGCCTATTGAACAGCCTTTGCCCGCTAAACCTTCTGGGCTCAAAATAGCATAAGTTCAAAGTAAATAAGTTGTTTTGGGCATATCAAACTTTCACTAATAGAGAGTAAATTTCTTCCGGCACATTTAGTTAGATAAATTCAAATTCTCGTTTATTTTATACCCACAACTAAGCAGCTCTGATAAAATCCGATACATCCCGCAGGATTTGCTATTAAATCATCTAATTCTGATGCGCGTTTTTCCCACTCAGTGATGCTCATTCCATGATCCAAGGCATATTGTTTATAGCCTTCTCTGGTTTGTCCAGCTAATAGTTGTTTTTGCTCTTGGGTATAGAGCAAAGGTTGATATAATCCAGCAAATTTAACATCAAAGCCCACCATTTTCATTTGATGGAATAATTTCATACCAAAATTTCCATCGCGATCGTCACCTTCTTTTTCGCGGGGAAAACGATCCTCTAGTCGCTCAATTCCCCAAGCACTTATTTTCGGGTAAGTAAATGCCGCACTTACAACGCCTTCCTCAGCAACAAAAATACCACCAGCAGGTAAAAGATTAAATGCTTTCTCAATAACTTGGGTCGGGTTATTTACATGATGTAAAATGAATCGACAATACACCATATCAAAATGTTCATTCAGTTTATCAATGTCATAGGCTGAATGAATTTTAAATTGCAACCACGTTGGCGCAATATCTTTAGTTAGTTTAATCGTGGCATTTATTTGATTTTCACTATTATCAATGGCGACAACCTTACCAGTCTTTCCAACTTGATGGGCAAGCCAAACGCTCATCACTCCTCTGCCACACCCAATGTCTAGCACGTGAAATCCAGGCTTTAACCCAGCAGCCAAAAGGTGCTTTTGCGTATGGGCATTAAACATAATATCTAATATATCAAGCCCTTCTTGGCCTTTTTTGCCAACCTCAAAATCATATTTATCTTCTCTCATTAGCATTGACTCCTTAAGTAAGGTTAAGATTTATCCTTTCCACTCTCTCTTGGAGCGTCAGTTTAATAACAATTATTAGGATATTTTTAATTATTTACTGCTATAGCAATAAAAAAAAGCTTTATGGACCAATATTAGCATTTTTGTATAAAAATTTACCGCTACAGCAGTAAATTAAAGAAATTGATTTGAAATAAGTAACAAAAATAGGCATACTCCGAATCATTTTAGGGTATGATCTAAAATTGATGGAAATATTGACTATGTTTACCCCCAGAATTTATTACCCACATCCTCTCGTAGAAAATAATGTGTTATCCCTTGATAAAACAGCCTGCCATTATTTAACAACGGTGTTACGACTCACTGATAATGATGAAATTATTTTATTTAATGGCCAAGGGGGAGAATATTTAGCCAAAATAAAAATGTTTAAAAAAAATGTCGAAGTCCATGTGCTTTCGTTTCGCAACAAAGATTTACGCTCGCCTGTGCCAATGCATCTTGGGCAAAGTTTAGTACGGGGCGATCGCATGGATGCGGTGATCCAAAAAGCCACTGAGCTTGGCGTCAATACGATTACACCACTGATCAGTGCAAATTGTCAGGTTAAATTAGTCGAGGCAAGATCACAAAAACGTTTACAACATTGGCAAAATATAGCTATCAGTGCTTGTGAGCAATGTGGTCGCACGGAATTACCCATCATTCACCCACCCACTTTATTAAATGACTGGACAAATCAGTCTTTTTTAGGTATTTCGTTACTCTTGGAACCCGAAAGCCAAACTGCGCTTAAAAATATTTCACCCCCCTCTGCGATCCGATTAGCCATTGGCCCTGAAAGTGGTTGGCAAAAAGAAGAAGTTACTTCACTGGTGTCGCAACATTTTGTGGCTTGTCATCTTGGCCCACGCATTTTGCGTACCGAAACAGCAAGCTTGGTTGCGCTGAGCATTTTGCAAGCACAATTCGGTGATTTAAGCTAATTTACTTGACACAGCAAGAGAACTCGAATAGCATCCTCCCACTTTTAAGTAGTAAAGAAGCATTCAGATGACTGCCAAAACGCAAAACAGTTCGTTTCTTCAACTTGCCAAAGAATTATTTTATCTCTATCGCCCTTACTTTGGTCTTCACAAATCCAAAAAATGGCGCACGTTAAGCGCAATCTGTGTGGTAGCACTGAATATTGCAAATGCTGTCACCCAAATTTTTATTAATAGAGGAATGGACGCATTTATGGGGGTGCTCGTCCCGGGTGCCGCTTCTTTTTTTCCTGAGTTTTTTTATTTTTTTGCGATGATTGGTGTTTCTTGTGCTTTTATTCTTGCGTCTACCTGGATAGCAGGAAAATTAGCCGACTCTTTATCTTTTGCCATGACCAAAAAATTCGTCAAAAGATGGCTCGGTACCGGCGCATATTATGGCCGCAAACTCATGACAAACCAAGATTCAGAATTAAATGCCGCTCAAATTATGGGGCATGATAATCCTGAATTAACTCAAGATTCCATTGAACTTGCTAATAATTGGTTGTTGACTTTTGGAAATTTCGTTTTTGGGCTCTCTCTTCTATATACCCATTCTTTTCCATTAACATTTACCCTTATATCGTATGTCGTCACGATCCCCGCCTTTTTGCTGATCAGCACGATTTGTTATGCCATCGCTTTCAATATTATCACTAGTGTTATTGGGCGCGTTTTAAAAAATCTATTAAATAAAGAACGAAATCTCGAAAGTGCTTTTCATCATAAAATTCATGATATCGAAAGACACTCTGAAAGTATTGCCCTCTCGAAAGGTGCGGAATATGAAAAAACCTCGATTCTTCAAACGCTCAAAAAAAATCGCACCATACGAGCTTCGCTGGTCAATATTCGTTCTTCATTATTGTTTGTAAATGTTTTTAATACTCAATTTTCGGGATTGTTTCCTTATATTGTTGCTGCGCCTGGCATTAGATCTGGGAAATTGAATCTTTCTTCCATGTTTCAAATCTCTAATGCTTACCAATATGTGACGCAATTTTTTACTTGGCTCAGTGACAATTTTGATTGGATTACCAGTTGCGAGGTTAGTTTCAAGAAGATAAAAGATCTCAATCACTCCATCACTGAATGCGAAGAGTTTTATAAAGCAAATAAAAATAAATTGGTTTTTACGGTAAATAAAAAGGATAATAATATTTACATTAAAAATCTCACCATTAAACTCCCCAACGGCACAACGATATTAAGCAACTTTAATGCCATCATCCCCAAAAATAAAATTACTTTACTCACCGGAGAATCTGGCGCCGGTAAAACTTCGATTTTTTTAGCTCTCGCTGGTTTAAATCCTCATGCCAGCGGTGAAATTTGTGGTTTGAAGCCTGAAGATCTTTGCATCATTCCTTCTAACCCTTATTTTCAGCGCGAGTCAACCTTGTTACAGATCATCACATCACACCAAGCTGCATCAAAAAAAGATGTTCGTTACATTAAATCGTTAATGAATCGCATGGGGCTTGCTTCTAAAATACCATTGCTTGATGAAGTCAGAGATTGGCATAGCAATGTGTTAAGTGATGGGCAACGAAAAAGAATAATGCTGATCCGAGGGATTATATTAATTCGTTCTATGTCAGAACCCAAAGTACTCGCTATGGATGAAGCAACAAAAGGGATCGATTCTGAAAACAAAGAAAACGCCGAGCAGGCACTTAAAGAGGCGTTACCGGGTGTAACTATTCTCTTTAGCGATCATAACCCCAGCAAACGTAAGTTACACGAAAAGACCATTACACTTCTCAAGCCTACCGTGCTTAATTCCCCGCAGGCTAAGCGCTCTCTAAGAGCTAAATAACTTTTTAACTTAACTGTAGATGAGCACGAGGTTTTCTAGGCCCATCACACTCAAGGTGCGAAGATCATTGAAGTGTTCTTTTCAGAGTGGAGAAGTTAGAACCAAAAAAGTAGAATACCCGACGCTATCCTCAATATTTGGAATATAGTAAGATAACACAATAGGGGTAGTGAAAGCTTGGCTTTCGTAAGGTCGTTTAATTATGAGTGTACATACATCCCTAAGAGATCATTTTCTAATTGCTATGCCAAATATGGCAGATCCTAATTTTAGTCATTCTGTCATTTATATCTGTGAACATTCACCCGAAGGTGCCATGGGTATTGTGGTTAATTTGCCATTGAATATTCAATTGGGCGATGTCTTGTCAAATATGAACATTCCTTCGGATGATGATAAGGTTGTTCATACTCCTGTTTTAGCCGGTGGCCCGGTGCAACAAGAAAGGGGTTTTGTCATTCATCGAACCACTGCGATAGAAAAGTGGGAATCTTCCCTCGCACTGACCAATAACATTAGCATCACTACCTCAAAAGATATTTTACTTGCCATCGCTAATCATAAAGGTCCAAAAGATCTTATTGTGGCACTGGGTTATGCTAGCTGGGAAGGCGGACAATTGGAACGTGAAATCGCGCAAAATACTTGGTTATGTGGCCCGGCTAATGCGCAAGTTCTTTTTGATATTCCTCCTGAAAATCGCTGGCGTGCAGCAGGTGCTTTATTGGGAGTAGATATGGATTGTATATCCTATGATGTGGGCCATGCGTAATATTGTTCGAAAGCATATAAGTTGAGCATGCAGGTAGAAGAAGGCATTTATCTCAGCTTCGATTTTGGTACAAAATATATCGGCATTGCGGTGGGTCAATCGATCACGCACACCGCTAATCCCGTAACGACATTACCGGCAAAAAATGGCATTCCTTCGTGGGATCAATTAGGGGATGTGATCAAAAAATGGCAACCTAAGGGTCTAATCGTAGGCCTTGCTTTACAGCCAGATAGCTCTGCTTCTGATACCAGTCTCGCTGCGCAAAAATTTGGCCACCATTTAAATAAACATTTTAATTTGCCGATTTATTTTATTGAAGAAAGGCTCACCACCGTCGCAGCCAAACAACGTTTAAAAGAACAATACCCCACTACTCACTATCAACATGATGTCGATGCGATGTCGGCGGTAATTATTTTAGAATCTTGGTTTAATAGTGATAAAAAGGAAATTGCAATTGGTGTCTCAAACTCCCCTTCAATTTGACAGCAAAGGTCGTTTACGTCATTTATTGACGATCGAAGGCTTAAGTCGGGATCATATTATCGAAATTCTTAATAAAGCGGAACAATTTTTTTCACCTTCTGGGAGTATTATTCAAAACAAAGCCTTACAAGGGAAAACCATTGCGAATCTTTTTTTTGAACCTAGCACCCGAACTCACTCCACTTTTGAACTGGCCGCCAAAAAGCTTTCTGCCAGTGTATTAAATTTAAATATTCAACAATCTTCTACTTCGAAAGGAGAATCGCTGCGCGATACGGTTCGCAATTTACAGGCCATGCAGTGTCATCTTTTTGTGATCAGACATTCCACCAGCGGCGCTGCTCATTTTGTGGCCGAGCATGTTAATCCAGATGTTTCTATTATTAATGCGGGGGATGGTTGGCATGCCCATCCCACGCAAGCATTATTAGATATGTTTACCATTCGCAAACATCGAGGCGATCTTCAAAAACTCTGCGTTGCTATCGTAGGGGATATTTTACATTCTCGCGTTGCCCGCTCACAAATTCATGCTTTAAAGTTATTAAACGTGGGTGAAATTCGCTTAATTGGGCCAAAAACTTTAATGCCTGCAAAAATAGAGCAGCTGGGTGTAAAAACCTTTCATTCCCTCAAAGAAGGTTTAAAAGGGGTGGATATCATTATGATGTTACGACTGCAACTAGAGCGCATGCAAAAAGGCTTATTACCCAGCGGCAATGCCTACTATCGAATGTATGGTTTAACTTCTGAAACATTAAGTTTGGCTAATCCCAATGCCTTAATTATTCACCCTGGCCCAATTAACCGTGGTATTGAAATTCAATCGGACATTGCCGATAGCCCAAACGCAGTGATATTAGATCAAGTCACCAATGGCATTGCCGTTCGCATGAGCATCATGTCGTTATTAACCGAAAATGCAGCACGAGCATAATATGAAAATAATTATCAAAAAGGGACGAGTGATCGACCCCGCCAATCAAGTCGATAAAATTGCTGATATTGCCATTGAAAACGGCAAAATTATCAAAATAGCTGAAGACATTAAAAATTTCACTGCTGATCAAACAATTGAAGCAGCCAATTTATGGGTGATCCCAGGTTTAGTGGATAGTTGCTGTCGCCCCCAAATGCTTCATCCGCATGGCACTACTTTAGTTCATGAAGCCAAAGCCGCTTTGCAACGCGGGATCACCAGCTTATGCGTTCCGCCTGATGGCAATCCTATTGTAGATGAACCAGCAAGTGTGATGCGCTTAACGAAACAAGGCGATGAAACTTTGCCCGCACTTTATGCTTATGGCGCATTAACTTCTGGGCTTAAAGGTAAAACTATTGCTGATTTAACACTACTGGCCGAAGCAGGTTGTGTTGCCTTTACCAATGCGCAAGAACCGATAAAAAGCTTAAGAATGTTACGTCAATGCTATGATTACGCGGTAAGCTTTAATTTATTATGTATTATTCAACCACAAGATCCTTGGTTAAGCGATGAAAGAGTGGCGCATGAAGGGATCCAAGCAACTTTGTTAGGGCTACCCGGGATCCCGGAAAGCGCAGAAACGATTAGCATCGCCCAGCATTTATTGTTGATTGAGCAAAGTGGCGTGCGCGCACATTTTACTTGTCTTTCCACCAAAGCAGGCGTGCAACAAATTCGTGAAGCCAAAGCCAAAGGTTTGCCGGTTACTGCTGATACAGCGATGCATTCTTTACATTTAACGGAATTGGATATTGGCGGCTTTAATGCCAATTGTCATCTTTATCCACCTTTACGAAGTGAAGCTGATCGCGATGGGTTAAGAAAAGGTGTAAACGATGGCACTATAGATGCTATTTGCTCTGATCATCGCCCTTTAGAGTCCATTGCCAAATTAGCGCCATTTGGCGATACCGTACCAGGAATGACAGCGGTTGATACTTATTTAGCGTTAGGATTAAAGCTCGTTGTGCAAAAACATTTGTCACTTTCAGATTTAATTTTGGCGATCTCGGCAAAACCGGCGAAAATTTTTAATCTTCCCGCAGGAACATTAGCAGAAGGTGCGCTAGCAGATATTTGTGTTATTGATCCACACCAAGAATGGGTGGTCACTGAAGAAACATTGTTTAGCCGAGGGAAAAACACCCCTTTTATGCAACAAACTTTAAAAGGGGTCGTGACGCATTGTTTACGCCATGGTCAAATTGTTTATGAAGGGTGAGGGTGTTAGCGTTATTAATTGCTCGGGCATATATTAATCATCATCGATGACAATTGTGACGTTCGTTTCTAATAGAAGGTTTATCATGTCCTCTTGGCAATCGCTTAAAATCATATTCAGGTCAGTTCTTTCTGGATTATCACTTGAAAAAAGAGCAATTAATTGAGCCTTAGTTAAGGATAATAAATAATCAATTGCATCTTCTCGAATCGCTGTTACCCCGCTTTCACCGATGTATTCAATAAAATTTTCGATTCAGCTTTCAAAACAGGCATCTTTAGCAGATTTTAATTTATTGTCATCCTTTAGGTTGATCTTTGAAGATTTGGGCTTATGATATTTTTTCGACATCATGTACCTCTTTGGGTATTTTAAGAGTGACCAAGTCATGTCGAATGTCCCGTATTAATTTTGATTTTGTAGTCTGTTCTTTTTTATTCATGGGATTTTCATATGTTTAAGCTGGTCTTGGTAGTAAGACTTCATATAAATCATAACATATCCTAACCTGACCAGCGTAAATGCAATTTTATAAAAAGCAACAATATGCACTAACCAATGACCTATTAACAATCACCTGCAATACATAAAAACACCAAAATATATCTTATGTTTATCAAAATGGAAGTATCTTCTATTAATCTAAAATGATTTTTTAAAATAAATTTCACTTTCCTCAAGGAACTAAGCCTGACGCTCGAATGTCTTTTTATATAAATAGATTATACGAGAGAGTTGAGGCGTGTATGCACAAGGCTTCGGGTTTTAATATTGAAGATCTTAGACGTTTGGATATCAGTCAGGAACTATTAAGAGTGGTTGCTGGAAAAACCCTAGAAAAAATAATAGATCAGGCGCTTAACGACGCAAAAAGTAATCCTGATGTTACTTTTGGTTCCTCATTCCATGTTAATCCGATCATTAATCGGCTTAACACCAGATTAAACAAATTAATTTCCAAAATGAATTTGATAATTTTGATTCTGAACCGTCGTGAGGGAAGTATTTCATTAGATGATGAAACAAAAAAAGCGGATGCTAAAGCCTTTTTTGAATTTCGTGAAACCACTAATCAAGCAATTCGGGCTGGTATAGATAACCGATTAAAAGTGGAAGCAAAACTGCAAGAAATGATATTGCATTGGCTTGTGCTCATAGAGATGAAGAAAATGATGGGACATTTAGATGATTATCGTGCTGGGAAAGCCCATGAAGCGTTTATGATTATATTGGATGAATTAGATAAGATGAGTGATCGTGAGTTGTATATGTTTATGCTTCAACAAGGACAGGAATTTGATAAATATATGGAAGAATTGCGCAACTATCATAATTCTCTCCAAGGCCAACTTAATTCTCTTCTTAATGAAATAAAACGCGCCAAAGACGAATGTCTTGAACATAACATGAAATATGTTGATGAGCTTAAAGTAGGAGATCAAAAATCTTACGAGGGCATGCCGCGGGAAGCAATTAGATGGTTTGAAGATCAACTTTTACAAATTGAAGAAAGCCGCATCCTTAAAAGGGCAAAGGCCGAATATAAGAGGGATCAAGCCTATCGCAATGCAACGGAACGTTTGCCTGCTGGTATGGCACTTCCCATGAAGAATCATGCAAAAATATGGGGCCCATTGGACGCTGAATGTCAAAAGGAGCTGGCTAAAGCAGATTTAGAAGCATTAATCGAAAGCAAAGATGCAGGTACAAAAATTGAGCATAGATATATTAATCATGCGGTTGATGAAAAGGTCGCCCTTGCTCACTTATCAGCCCGTGAGGAACATAGTGGAATGAAAGTTGGGATTGCCCGTTTCAGGAGAGAAGTTGAAGCAAGAGCCGAAGCAATATCGCATGCTTCTGTACAAGTTGATGAGATACAAGAAGTATATAAAAACTTTGCCAAACCTAAAGAACTTAGGGCTATTGAAGAAGAAAAGAAAAAATTACTACAAACACAAATGGATATTATTCTAAGTGCTAGTGTAGCTAAAGAGGAGACCGTTGCAGCTACCGAAAAAACCGTTGCAGCTACCGAAAAAACCGCTTCAGCCGCCGAAAAGGCCGATGCATCTCAAAAGGAATTACAAGTAGCTCAAGATGAAGATGCAGATTATGATGATTTTGATTTTGATGGGCTTTTCAATAATGTGGATGAAAGCAAGGTTGAAGGAATTGTGCTTGGCGATCATCAGGATTATGCGCTTGATGAAGCCGAAAAGAAGACAAGAGACGCTCTGATAAGTGGTGGAGAAAGTAAGGAAGATTTAGCTGTTACTTCAGGCCCGGTGGCAAAGGCATCAGGCCCGAAGTAACAAATGAGCTAGTGATAGCCTTTACCTGGAACGTATACTGTTCGAGTATGCGGCATATTTTGAGCAACCGCAGCAGCTCGATCAGCATCGAGATCGCGCTGCTGTTGCAATTGCCATTGTTGAAGATAGGTTGCTTGATCTAAGAGGCCTTGAGCTTCTCTGGAAGCTTCTCGTGCTTTTCTACTTGCTTCAGCGCTTGCTTGGCTTGACCTAGCAAGGTCTTGATCGGCTAAAACGCGTCTTTGAGTCGCTTGAGCATGTTTGGCATCTGCTTGAGCAAATTTAGCATCTGCTTGAGCAAATTTAGCATCTGCCCGAGCCGTCTCAGCCGCCGCCGCCGCTTTATTTTCAGCCCCTTTTACACCGATATACTCCTTAAATCGAGCTGCTACAGGCTTAGATCCGCAGGCTGCACCCGCTTTTGGAACATCTTTATCACTTTTGTATTGAACATAAATGGGATGGAAGAATTTAACTTCATCTGGTGAGAATGGGGTGCCGGCGGCACCTATTTGGAATGTAACACCTGGTTTCATGGTAGAGTCTCCTCATAATTTGACCTATGACCAACTTTCACCAGCACCTTACACCCTTTTTGCAAATATCTCAAGAGGCAGTTAATAAACTGCTTCTTTTTTCAGATGAATGAAAAGAGGCTGCGCGTATATACACCATCTTAACTCGGATAGGTCTTGGGTGATTGCTTTGGATTAACGCGCGAATAAACAAATTAATTTCCAAAATGAATTTGATAATTTACTCAACACCATCCCCAAAATAAAACAGCGCCAATCCATTTATTATCTAAAAATTTGGCAAATCGCTGCATTAATTATTTCAAATACTGAATCAAAGCAATTACGCTTGGCTGATTTTACATCTTGGGAACCGACTGCTTACCATAGAATTTTCATTTTTATTTGCTGATATTCACCATCAAAAATTAAACAAGTTAATTTAACCTATCAGAGCTCGAGCAAGAACAGAATAGCAGACTCATCTTGATTCTCTAGAAAGATGGATGCTCCAAGAACTCTCCTCTTAGCCATATGTCAATCATAGTCACGAAAAGATGTTTTCTTGTCTATAATTAAATTAATCAAATTAATTCATGATGTTATAAAAAATGCTTATAATTAATGAAAGTATCGCGATCATTTGGCATGTCATTAACTAGGCAATTTGAATATATTATTTGTATGCCAATTTAGAATTGAAAAAAAGACTATTCGATTCCAAATCAGAACAGATCTTTTCTCAAAATATGCAATACAATAATACAAGCCAGATCTCGTGGTCCTTGCAATCTTGATATTCCAAACATAAAGGCGTATCGTTCCGTATTAATTTATTACTAATCTGTAAATATAAAGATTGGAGATAATCATCATGACCATGAATAAAGGCGCCGCACCTACAGACAT
>JBIOEB010000058.1:0-13530 GCA_044445585.1 Candidatus Berkiellales bacterium | reverse complement strand
GATCAAGATAACTATTTCTGAAAAATATAATTAACAACGCAAAGGTAATATTAACCAATAAACCAATCAATAAGCTTGGGATGGCAATGGCTAAACTGGGCCACATCCGTTGTGATACATCGTAACCGATATCCCGACCCGCATCGGAGTAACCAAAATCGAACACAAATAATCGAAGACCTTTTTGAAAAAAGATAGTTTGTGTGATTTTTTTAAAATCATTTTCTTGATTATTAATAAATAAAGGGAAATCATATCCATGTTCGTGTTTCCAACTTGCGATCGCTTCTTCTGTCACATGTTTTTGCCCTAAATTAAATCGCGCCATGTTATCGGGACTATTCACCAAAAAGAATAGTGAAAAGGTAATGATATTTACCCCTAACAATATAGGTATCATGTATAATATTCGTCTAAAAATATAAGCAAACATACTATTCCTTTAATGACTGCGCTTTTTCTAATTTCATTGGACGATGCGTTTTTTGCCAATAGGTGATAGCCGCTGGGATACAAATCAACACTAAAATTCCTCCTAATACACCTAAAGGCCAAACGATAGCAACGTTCCATCTATCGCGCCAATGCGCACGCACCATCGGATCGATTGCAATATATTTAATGGTATTGCGTGACATGGCATTAGGTTTAACCGGATCAACCCATTGTTGCCTTAAGGTATAAAGTTCGGGGAAATAACCCCCGATCCAGGGCGCATCTTCTCGGACGATGGCAACCATTTTTTTAACCAATTCATTTCTTTCAGGAGAATTTTCCATAATTTTCATTTTTTCAAATAATTGATCAAAAACTGGGTTTGAATAGTTAGATATATTTTCACCACCATATTTAACTTTGGCATTTTTGCTGTAGAATAAAAACAAGAAATTTTCGGGATCAGGGTAATCAGCACCCCACCCCCAAGAAAATATTTGAAAATCCCCACTTCTCATTTTATCTTGGAATCGATTGTATTGAGTGCCTCTGATCACGAGATCGATCCCGATTTTTTCAAATTGTTTTCGAAGCCATGACTGTAATGCAGCAGAATCTGGGCCGCCGCTGATAGTGGAATCTAAATACAAAATAAGCGGTTGGTGTGTTTTGGGATCTATTCCATCAGGATATCCTGCCTCTGCCAATAATTTTTTGGCTTCTGCAATGGATTTTCGTGTCACTTGCTGATTGGGTTTAACATCATAAACGAGTCGATTAATGCCTTCGTCTTCATAACCAAAAATACCAGGTGGCAACGGGCCATGAGCCGCTATCCCAATCCCATTTAAAAAAATATTAGTGTATTCTTCCATATCTAATGCGATGGCAATGGCTTGACGGAGTTTCTTTTTTTGTGGTGTCAATCCCCCGACCATATCATCCAACATGTTAAACCCCCAATAATAAATGGTGGGTTGTACCGCAGTGGATAATTGGATATTTTTCGATTTTAATTCATCCGAAAGGATTAGATTTCCTGATCCGATTGATTTTAAGGCTTGATCAAAATTATTTGACGTGACTCCTGCTTGATCATAATATCCTTGCATGAATTTATTCCAATAGGGAATGCTTTCCCTTTCTAGTACAAACACGACTGCATTGACAAAAGGCAAAGGTTTACCCGCATTTTTCAAATAACCCTTCTCTTGATCACCACGATCCCCTTCGGTTGGATAATTCTCACCATGAAAATTCGGATTTTTTTTCAAGATCATTTGTAAATTTGGATTATTTTCAGCCAAAGTAAATGGCCCAGTTCCCACCGGATACCAATCTAATGAAATATTTCGCTCTAGCAGCAAAGGTTGTGAATAAAATTTCGCCGCTTCCCACGGAATGGGGGCAAAAAATGTCATGGATAACCAATTGGGAAATTGCGGATATTTCCCTTTAATGACAATATCGAAAGTATAACGATCAATGATGTTAACGCCTGTCATTGGAATATTTCTAAGATCGACAAAAGTTAATTTTTTGGTTATGCCATTAGGGTAATAGGCTTTTTTAAGATCCTCGGAAAATTCTTTAAATCCTTCAATATAATTTGCCATCACGCCAAAAATGGGCGAGTTTAAAGTAGGATCGGCTAAACGCTTTATTTCATAAACATAATCTTCTGCAATGAGTTCTCGCGTGTCTTGGTGTTGAAAAGCGTTTAGGGTGTGTTTCCCCGCCACTGTCGCTGCAGTAAGATCATGATATAAATATTGATGCGTGTTAGGATCTTTAACAAATGCCGGATGAGGTTGATATAAGATCCCGGGTTTGATTTTAATTCGATAAACACTAAAAGCACTTTCTTCCTTATTGCTAATTTCCTCCCTATTTTTATTTAGATATCGCACCGTTGGCATTTCGCTTGCCGATAAGGTCACTAATTCATAGGGCCTTTTAAGATAATGGTACTGGAGGGGAGGTTCATAAATTTGATAGGTAAAAATTGACTCTTCTGCAGAATAAGATATTGCGGGATCAAGGTGTTTAGGTCGTTCTGAAAAAGCGCTATAAAGGGTATTTTGTTTACTGCGAAATTGTGGGTAAGGGTCATTCCAAGGTTCTTTGCCACATCCTTGAACCCAGCACATCATAAAGAGTAATGCAATATTTTGCATTTTAACTAACACATTGGCTTCCTTGCCTGGATCCGTCGGATTAAGTTCTATTAATTATAGAAGCTATTCGCGATAATTGGACAAATGTGTTTGTTATTCAACTCTTTTTAAATCTTTTCTGCTTTATTGACAACTTTTGCGTGATTGAAAAGCTCATTGGCATAAAGCGCAAACTCTAATTCACCCCAATGTTTGATCAAAGCATGCTGATAATTTTCTTTTTCTTTAGCCGAAAGTGAAGAAATATTTCCATCATGAATGCCTGTCAACCAAATAACAGCATAATCGTTATTTGCCAGGCGGACAGTTTTGGCTTTTTGAGATTTGTCATTTAATGCGCGAGGTAACGAAAAAGCTGCTGCTAATACATCTGCATCGACTTCTGGTGCGGTACGAGGTATATTTTGACGATCCTGCCAAGTTAATTGAGCAAATGCCTGTGACTCATTCTTATCAATAGCAGCGACTACTTTTTCAGCTTGATTTTTGGTCAGGACGTCACTCTGATCGTTGATTAAGATATTTTTAACTTCGCTTTTGACTTCATCTAAAGTTTTTTGCTTTGAAGGAACATATGTCGCTGCGCGCAACACAACATAATTATCATCATCAATTTTAATTAAATCGCTGTTGTTTTTATCTTGTTTCACATGATTGCTAAACGCAGCAGCAATCACTTCGGAATTTTGTAACAAAGGCTCTTTCGGCCCTTCTTCTTGGGTAAATAATTCAGTGCGAAGAAGTGACAAGCCTAATTTATCGGAGGCTCCTTGTAAGGAATCGGGTGTATCATAAGCAAGCGTGCTGAGCTCTTCAGCAAGATTGATTAGCTTTTCTTCTGCAAATTGCTTTTTATACTTCTCAGCAACTTCATTTTTAACTTGTTCGAAAGATTGAACCGTTTCGGGTTTTTTCGCCATTAATTTGATCAAGTGAAAACCAAAATCGGTTCGCACGGGTTTGCTGATTTCCCCCGGCTTTTGCAGAGAAAAGGCGACTTTTTCAAACTCGGGCATCATTTCGCCCCGAACTTGCCATTCTAAATCACCACCCGAAGGTGCGCTTCCTTTATCGTCGGAATATTTTTTAGCTAAATCAGAAAACGAAGCCCCTTTGGCAAGTTGTTGTTCGATATCTTTAACTTGCTTAAGCGCTTTCTCAGTTGCTGCTTTATCAGCATTTTTGGGAACAGCGATTAAAATATGGGCAATATGAACACTTTCAGGTTGAGTAAAGAGGGCAATATTTTCTTTGTAAAATTGTTCTAAATCATTTTCAGTCGGTTTTAATTTATCCATTAAGTCGTTCAAAGAAAGAGGAATATATTCCAACGCAACTTGTTCTACTGTCATGAAATCTTGCTGATGGTTAATATAATAATCTTGAATGTCTTTATTTTGAACCGTCACGAGCTTTTCAAAAGGTTCACGAGCAATCACCGCAAAGCGAAAATCTCGTTTTTGCAAAATATACTTGGCTAAATCTTGAATTTCGGCTGGTAAAGAAAGGGCTGTTTGCGTGATCCCTTGTTGGAGCTGTTCCCTCAATAAACTATCATGTAACAGTGTGCGAAAGGATCGATCGGTGTAATTAGCATTGGCTAAAAACTGCGCGTAGGCTGTTTGCGAAAATTGCCCAGCTTCATCGAGTAAAAACGGAATGGCATCAATAAACCCCGTGACACGAGTGATGCTAATGCTCATTCCCAATTTGGTTGCTGTTTGTAATAGAACAACTTGCTCAATTAAAGATTGTAGTAATTCTTTTTTAACAAAGTCGGGATCTAAATTACGAAGCGAGCCATTTCCAGATTGCCGAAGCAATTGTTGATAAGCATTGTCGAGTTCTTGAGCGGTGATCTTAGTGCCATTCACTTTGGCAATAGCTTGAGTGCGAGAAGAATTACCTTGAAACAACGCTTCGGTGCCAAACAGCACAAAAGTTAATCCAATAATGCCCATGATAATCCAGGCAATCCAACCTTGTGCTTTATCACGTAAGCGCTGTAGCATGATTTATCCTCAAAAATAGCGTATTTTGCTTCCTTACCGATTCATTGATAATCGTGACAAGGTAAACACGCAAAGCTTTGGCGGAGCGGACGGGACTCGAACCCGCGACCCCCGGCGTGACAGGCCGGTATTCTAACCAACTGAACTACCGCTCCAATGGGTTGGTGGGTGCTGAGGGGCTTGAACCCCCGACCCTCGCCTTGTAAGGGCGATGCTCTACCAACTGAGCTAAGCACCCTGGACTTCTAGCGTAAACTATGCGTCTTCAGCAACAATCGAGCCAGAGTTTACTGCATCCTTAAGTGCTTTGCCAGCTTTAAAAGACGGTACATTAGCGGCTTCGATATTTAGCGGTTCGCCTGTTTTAGGATTGCGACCAATACGAGCTGCTCGTGGTTTTACTTGAAAACTGCCAAAACCCAATAAAGTAACCATTTGGCGATTTATTAATCCTTTGGTAATTTTTTCAATCACAGCATTCAATGCTCTCGTTGCTGAGGCTTTTGATATATCTGCATGTTCTGCAATATATTCGATAATTTCAGCTTTATTGACTGGGACGTTACTCACGGATCCTCTCCTAAGTTAATTAAGGTTTAAAGTGTTACGAAAATTTCAGTAATGGCAAATTAACACGCTACAAAGGGATCTACAAGGATTTCAGGGAAAAATATCCAATAAATTCAGATTTCTAAATATTAGTCGGTGACCGCAGGTCTAGAGATGGTCCCATCGCGAAACAGCATGGAAATTCCCAGCCGGCATACACATTACTTGCAACCAGGAATTAAAAGCTGGATCCCGGATGTTAAGCGCCTCTAACGCTCGCATGCTCGCTAAGTGGCGCTAAACTCCGGGATGACAGATCTCGCTAAATGGAGCGTACTTGGCTTCACTTTCTAAAATTGGATCCCGGATGTTAAGCGCCTCTAACGCTCGCGTGCTCGCTAAGTGGCGCTAAACTCCGGGATGACAACGACACAAGTGCAGGAAAGAAATGCTTCCACTTTGAAATTAGGAGTTCCGTCATTGCGACACCGAGTTTACGAGGTGGAAGCAATCCAGAATATATCTTGAAAAGACTGGATTGCTCCCCCTTCGCTTCGTTCTGGGTCGCAATGACGGAATAATACACGCCTACTTTTCAAGTGGAACGGGTATATTACTTCTTTAAACGCCTTTTTTTAGAAGGCTGTTTGCTTTCTTCATCGGCAACTGGCTCTTCTGGTTGTGTAGTTGGTGCTACCTCTTTACTTACAATGGATGGAGTAGCTGATTTGGCTGCAACCGCTGGAGCAGCTGATTTGGTTTCAACCGCTGGAGCATCTGGCTCTTTTTCTTCCACGCTAGAAGCGCGCGGCCTTTTAGTTTTAGCAATAAGGACTGGTTTTGTCGGTTGTGTTAAGGCTGCATCTAAGGCAGCGCCTCTATCTAAGGCAGCGGTTTTCTCTTTCCGTTCTGCTAATTCCGCGGTTGCTAAGGCGGCGGCCATTTTTCTTTTCCCTTTTGCTAAAGCTTGCTTTTCATATTCGTCTGCTCGTGCTGTAACTTCTTCATATTTTTGCTGCTCACTTTTTGGCTCAAATCTAAGTTCATCCATATATTCCATTATCCTATCTTGTCTGGTTCCAATGAGACCCATTACCAACTGCTTATGTTTGTATTCTAGTTGCGATTTTGTCAGAGCTAGACCACCTAAACGATTTAAAATGGATTCTTCTGCATGGTCTCCGCTTCTAAAAGATGCCGCTATCTCTTTCATTCGCGGGTATCTTAATAGCACATCAATTTCTTTTACGGATCCAGAATAGGAACAATGGTGTCCTATGTTGAAGAAAATAGTGTCTGAATCTTCACATAAGATATTTTCTATTTTTTGAGGGTTACCTTTAACGCTGGGCAATTCCATAATTTGATAGAAAAGTGGCACTTCATAGGTAAATCTCCCAAGTGCACTGAGGTCCATTTCCCCACGCTTACCCAGATCTGCTCCTGCGTTGACAAGCATTATAATAATATTATTATTGTAATTTCTTGCATAATTGATAGGAACCAAGCTCTTTGAATCGAGCGGATTTGTATTCACTTTTGCTTTAATTAATGCATCGCATACACGCTCATTGCCTTGAATAGCAGCCCAATGAAGTGGGGTTTTTCCGTCTGGATCGGGTGTTTCAAGATCTTGACCAGCTTCAATTAATTTAAGAGCTTCTTCTGTGTGGCCATTCTCTATTTCTGTGATTAGTTGGCTTTTTTTACCACTTATTCCAGCCGAACTCATTAAGTCCCAAAACATTTTCATGATAGTAACTCCGATCGAACGATTAAAATTTGACATTCTAACTTGTTTTTTATGAAAGTCAAGTCAGTCTATAAGACAAAAAAGGCTTTAGCATATGCATATTGATAAAAACACAGAATATAGAAATTTAGAACGCTCACTTGATGCGACAATATACCTGCCATAGAGGTTGTTCAGCGACACGACTGCGTGCTTAAAATTGGATCCCGGATGTTAAGCGCTACTAACGCTCGCATACTCGCTAAGTGGCGCTAAACTCCGGGATGACAGATCTCGCTAAATGGAACGAACTTGGCCTTCGCTTATGAAAACGATGGGATGTTCAATAGAGTAAAGAATTATTGACTCAATAGATTAAAGAATAGACTAATGCGGCGTTTCTCAATGATGCCAATCTTCCGCAGCACCTTCATCCTTTTTAGGCTCTTCTGCTTTAGGCGGCGCTTTTACTTCTTCTACTAAAGGCTGCGGCATTCTGGTTAATGCAATTTGGAAAACTTCATCCATCCATTTTACGCAATGAATTTTAAGATCTTCCAAAATATTTTCAGGAATTTCTTTAAGATCGCGTCGATTTTCTTCAGGAATGATCACTTCGGCGATACCACCTCGGCGAGCCGCCAGCAGTTTTTCTTTTAAGCCCCCAATGGGTAACACTTCACCGCGCAAAGTAATTTCACCGGTCATGGCGACATCAGCACGAACAGGAATAGCACTTAACACAGACACAATCGCTGTACACATGGCAATACCAGCACTTGGACCATCTTTAGGCGTTGCGCCCTCGGGTACATGAATATGAATGTCATATTTTTCGTAAAAATCAGGAGAAATTCCCAATGCTTTAGCGCGACTTCTAACGACAGACATCGCAGCTTGAATGGATTCTTGCATCACTTCGCCCAATTTTCCGGTGCTAGTGGTTTTACCTTTACCCGGAATAGCAACGGCTTCGATCGTCAGAATATCCCCACCGACTTCGGTCCAGGCAAGGCCGGTCACCTGCCCCACTTGATCGTGCTCTTCGGCTAAACCAAAACGGAATTTTTTCACCCCTAAATAATGTTCAAGCGAATCATCATCGACAGTCACATCCTTGATTTTACTGTCCATTAAAATCTCTTTGACTACTTTACGTGAGATCTTTGAAATTTCACGCTCAAGATTTCGCACGCCTGCTTCACGAGTATAATAACGAATGATGGCTAAAAGAGCGGCATGTGCTACTTTTAATTCTTCATTATTTAAACCATTATCCCGTATTTGTTTTGGAATAAGATAACGTTCGGCAATATTTAACTTTTCATCTTCGGTATAACCCGGCAATCGGATCACTTCCATTCGATCCAACAACGCCGGCGGAATATTTAAAGAATTCGCCGTTGCCACAAACATGACATCGGATAAATCATAGTCTACTTCTAAGTAATGATCGTTAAAGGTATTGTTTTGTTCCGGATCCAACACTTCTAATAAAGCAGAAGCTGGATCTCCTCGAAAATCCATTGCCATTTTATCGATTTCATCGAGCAAAAATAAGGGATTCCGCACTTGTGCTTTAGCTAATTTTTGTAAAATTTTTCCTGGCATGGCACCAATATAAGTTCGGCGATGTCCGCGGATCTCAGCTTCGTCTCGAATGCCGCCTAACGACATGCGCACAAAAGTCCGTTGCGTTGCACGGGCAATCGACTTCCCTAACGAGGTTTTGCCTACACCAGGTGGACCGACTAAGCATAAAATCGGGCCTTTGAGTTTTTTAACCCGTTTTTGTACTGCCAAAAATTCAATGATGCGTTCTTTGACTTTTTCTAACCCATAATGATCTGCTTCTAAGATTTTTTCTGCTTCGGGAAGATCTAAACGCAATTTGGTTTTCTTTTTCCACGGAACTTGGATCATCCAATCGATATAATTACGACAAACCGTGGCTTCAGCGGACATCGGCGGCATCATTTTTAATTTTTTTAATTCTGCAGTTGCTTTGGCATAAGCTTCGGGAGACATCCCGGCATTCTCAATTTTGGTTTTTAGATCTTCTTGATCGCTGGCCTCGTGACCCAATTCTTCTTGGATCGCTTTCATTTGTTCATTAAGATAATATTCCCGTTGGGTTTTTTCCATTTGCCGTTTTACATTAGAACGTATTCGTTGTTCCACTTGCAGCAAATCAATTTCAGATTCCATTAAGGCCATCAAACGTTCTAAACGTTCACGTAAAGAAGTGAGCTCTAATACATTTTGTTTTTCTTGGATCTTCAGGGACATATGCGCCGCAATGGTGTCGGCTAATCTTGCGGGATCATCAATACTGGCAACCGAAGTAATAATTTCGGGCGGGATTTTCTTATTTAATTTAACATATTTTTCAAATTGCCCCATTAACGTGCGTACTAGCACATCCGCTTCTTCTTCTCGAAGCGTTTCTAGCCCGATATTCTCGACCTTGGCTAAAAAATAAGGATCTGTGTGAATGTAATTAACAACGTGGCCGCGATGAAGGCCTTCCACTAACACTTTCACCGTGCCATCTGGAAGTTTTAATAATTGTAAAATCGCAGACACCGCACCCACGGAATAAAGATCTTTTTCGGAAGGGTTGTCTTCTGTTGCTTCCCTTTGAGCAATGAGCAAAACTTGTTTTTCACCACTTGCCATCGCCGCATCTAAGGCTTTGATGGACTTATCACGGCCAACAAATAAAGGGATCACCATATGAGGATAAACCACTACATCCCGTAAAGGTAAAACGGGGATGTCGGTTAGGTTTGCTGCCGGTATTAGGTTTTGTTCACTCATATCTTACTCTTGAGCCGCTAACGGCTTTTCAGTATTCTCGTAAATCAACAACGGACCCGACTCGCCATTAATAAACCCTTCATCGATCACAACCTTACTGACACCATCCAGTGAAGGTAAATCATACATGGTATCGAGCAAGACTTGTTCCAAAATAGAACGTAACCCTCGGGCGCCTGTTTTGCGCACCAACGCTTTTTTCGCTACTGCCCTTAAAGCTTCCTTACGAAATTCAATTTGAACATTTTCCATTGCAAACAATTTGGCATATTGCTTGGTTAAAGCGTTTTTAGGTTCGGTTAAAATAGAAACCAAGGCATCTTCATCCAATTCTTCAAGCGTCGCAACAACAGGTAAACGCCCAACAAATTCTGGAATTAATCCAAACTTGATTAAATCCTCTGGTTCGACCATTGCTAATGTCTTATTCAATGCTTCCTTGTCTTTCTTACTTCTAATTTGAGCACCAAAACCAATACCGCTTTTATCGGAACGGTCAATGATCACTTTTTCGAGGCCAGCAAAAGCACCACCACAGATAAATAAAATGTTGGTGGTATCGACTTGCAGAAATTCTTGTTGGGGATGTTTTCTGCCGCCTTGCGGAGGAACCGAGGCAACCGTACCTTCAATCAATTTAAGTAAAGCTTGTTGTACACCTTCACCAGAAACATCACGCGTGATAGACGGGTTTTCAGATTTTCTGGAAATTTTATCTATTTCATCAATATAGACAATTCCGGTTTGTGCTTTTTCGATATCATAATCACATTTTTGCAACAATTTTTGGATGATGTTTTCGACGTCTTCACCCACATATCCTGCTTCGGTCAACGTGGTTGCATCTGCGATGGTAAAAGGAACATCTAATAAACGTGCCAGCGTTTCGGCCAGTAAAGTTTTACCACAACCGGTTGGACCAATGAGTAAGATATTACTTTTACCAAGTTCAATATCATCGTTTTTAACACTACTTTGCAGACGCTTGTAGTGATTATACACGGCCACCGATAATATTCTTTTGGCTTTAGATTGACCGATAACATAGTCATCTAGGATATTGTGAATTTCACGAGGTGTGGGGAGATGCGCAGCTTGAGTCGGTGAGCTACTCTCTTCTATTTCCTCACGAATAATGTCGTTACAAAGCTCTACGCATTCATCGCAGATAAAAACAGAAGGTCCCGCAATTAATTTGCGTACTTCATGCTGACTTTTACCGCAAAATGAGCAATACAGCAATTTACCGTTGTCATCGCGACCGCCGTGGTGACTACTCATTACTATCCTCTCGCTGACTGATTATCATATTTTGTATATATGGGGGCACTATTTGCATTTTCAACAATTTCACACCCTATACTTTATCTATTAACGCTTTATGATCATTGAGTCAACTAATCCATATTTTACGGCTTCTTCTGAACTCATATAACTATCTCTATCGGTATCTCGTGCAATTACTTCATATTCTCGCCCAGTGTGTAGTGCCAATATTTCATTTAAACGCTTTTTGGTTTTAACGATTTCTTTAGCTTGAATTTCGATATCGCTTGCCTGCCCTTGAGCGCCCCCATGCGGTTGATGAATCATCATGCGTGAGTTTGGTAATGAATGACGTTTACCTTTTGCACCACCCGTTAAAATCAACGCCCCCATGCTAGCCGCCAGACCCGTACACAAGGTACTGACATCGGGTTTAACAAATTGCATCGTGTCGTAAATTGCTAACCCCGCCGTCACCGATCCGCCTGGAGAATTGATATAAAGAAAAATATCTTTATCAGGATTTTCAGATTCTAAAAATAACAACTGAGCAACCACTAAATTGGCGGTATAATCTTCAATCGGGCCGACAATAAAAATCACTCGTTCTTTTAATAAACGCGAATAAATATCGTATGCCCTTTCCCCTCGTGCCGATTGTTCAATGACAATTGGCACACTCAGGTTTTGAATAGGTAACATATCTCGTGATTGCACCATAATACTATCTCCCTTCACTTGGATTCATGACTTCATCAAAACTTGCTGGTTTTTCCTTGATCTTTAAACTCGTTAAAATGGCTTCAACCGCTTGTTCCAATAACACCATGCGTTCAATGCTATAAAGTAAATCATTATTTTTATAGTAAGCCTCCATGACCTCAGGAGATCCTGAAAACCGTTGGGCTATTTTGCTGATTTCTTGACGCACGCGTTGAGGATCGGCTTTGAGAGAATATTTTTTGATCACTTCATTCAGTAATAAACCGAGTTCTACTCGTTTTTTAGCTGAATCATCAATTTCGTCGATATTTTCAACGCCTTCGACACTACGCCCTCGAGTCATTTCACGACGAATGGCCTCGGTTTCTTGCGCGATTAACGCTTGCGGCAGTTCAATGGGATTTTTTTCAAGTAAAATCTCAAGCACTCTTTCTTTGACATCGTCCTTTAACAGGCCATTGACTTCTTCTTGCATCCTTTCACGTATTTTTTCAGATAATTTATCTTTTTCTTCTGGTGGGATATCTAATCGATCCAACAGTTCGTCTTCGGTAAGAACTCGCTTTTCGGCCAATTCAATAATGGTCACTTGTAAATCTACTGCTTTATTTGCACAAGTTTTATCTGCCCAATCCTCAGGGTAGCGTAAATGCACTTCAACGGAATCCCCTCTTGATTTGCCAATCAAGGCATCATCCAGGCCAGGTAACACGCCTTTACCCCCCACGTAGATTTGCACATTTTTTTGCTCTTCACGTGCAGCGCCTTCAACACTTCTTGCAAAATCAACGGTGAGCCTGTCTCCTGTTTGTACGGAACGATCCACTGCGCGGAAATTCGCAAATTGATCTTTAAGATTTGAGATCATTTTTTGGATATCTTTGTCGGTAATATCTACCGTGCGTTTTTCAATTTCAACGCCAGAAAGATCGGCTAAAATAATTTCGGGATAAATTTCAAAAGAGGCGACAAATTCTAAATCTTGCCCAGATTGATCTTTAAGTTCTTCTATTTTGGGTAGCCCTGCAGGATGCAAATCATTTTTCGAAAAAGCATCGGTTAATTTTTCTTTGATCAAGTCCTCGATTACTTGTGCACGCACAGAGCGACCAAATTTTTGTTCCAATACTTTTAATGGAATATTTCCTCGGCGAAAACCTTTTAGTCGAACTTCGCGCGATAATTGAGTCATTTTTGCTTTAATTTGTTCTTTGACCTGGCCATCAGGCACGCTTACTTTTAATCGACGCCCTAATGTGCTGGTGTTCTCCACTAACACTTCCATCAAATAACCTCGCTGTAAAATTAATCGTTAAACTACTTAGATGTTAACCTGGTGCGAAAGGAGAGACTCGAACTCTCACGGGTTTCCCCACTGGAACCTAAATCCAGCGCGTCTACCAATTCCGCCACTTTCGCTTGTTGAGAAAAGATCAGCAACAAGGGATTTAATCTCCAATGTATTTGATCATTTAAAATTAATGGTGGGCCGTGTAGGTTTCGAACCTACGACCCGCTGATTAAGAGTCAGCTGCTCTACCAACTGAGCTAACGGCCCAGGAACTCCAAGAGGATTACCCGTCACAATCACTACTTAAAATTGGGGTGAACGATGGGGATCGAACCCACGACAACCGGAATCACAATCCGGGGCTCTACCAACTGAGCTACGCCCACCATTTATTACGACGGCATTGGGGCGGCAATCTTACACTAACTTGCTGTGATTTTGCTACAGGGTTTAATGTACTCGGCCTGTGATATCGAATGAAACGCCTAAAATGCCGAGGATGTCCCCTTTTTTATTTCTTAAAGG
>JBIOEB010000057.1:0-13571 GCA_044445585.1 Candidatus Berkiellales bacterium | reverse complement strand
TTCTTTTGCAGTATGCGTTGCGTAGACTAACGCAAATATTTTGTAAAGACAAGCGGGGCTTTTACCTATTTTATGTAATTGCAACTATTGTTTTAGAGCTAATTTTGCTAAGTTAATCTTATAAATAGATAAAATTAAGACGAAGGTACACGCATGTCTAAACCCTTTGATGAAGAATTAAAACGCTTGCGCAAAGCTAAAACATCATTTTTACAAGCAGTAGATGAAAACAACTCTAAACAAATGGATCTACACCAAAAAGAGTTAGAGCAACTTAGAAGTGAATTTGAATTTATTTTAAATGAAGATAATGAAGATGAAATTTTGCCACCTGATATGGAAGATATCAGCGTTGCCAAGACAGCATTACAAAATATTAGCGATGCACTATTAAAAAAAGATGAACTAATAAAATTAAAAAGAGATGCACAATTAAAAAGAGATGAACAATTAAGAAGACCTTCCCAACCACAAACCAAGCCGCCAAAGCCACTTTTGTATGAAAGTGTCACTCTCAAAGAAAAGGAAAAAGAAAAAAGTTTTCTAAAAGAATTAAATTTCATATTTAAAGAGATGGTCAATCATGCGAATAGTTCATTTGGTTTTGCTGCAAAAGAGTTTGAGCGAGAAATAGCGGAAGTAAAAGGAAGTGAAGCTAAATATGCTCTTCATTATCCAAAGGGAACTAAAAATTCACTCGTTAACCGAAAATTCGTTAAAATCGGAGATTTTATGGCTGAAGCCTATGCCATTCCCCCCAGTCGAGATCAGATGACCATTGAAACGGTATATAAATATCGAGACAAGCCTCAAAATATCGATACTCCGATAAATCATCTTATTAATGCTATGACCCGTGTAAATGATTTAAGAAATCTAATACCTAAAATCTTACCTTTACCAACGAATTATGACGTTGATCATGTAACAGAAAATTTAAAACAACTTTACCTTTATACCCTCTTACTGATTGATATCCTTAATGAATCGAACGACGAGTCTTTAAAGAAAATGATCCCATCGATTCAAAAATTATATCCCGCCGTGTTTCATCAAATGCCAGTTTATGTCAAAGGTAAATCATATGGCACCCAAGAACTGGATGCGGAATATGTTTTAATCAAAAAAGGTCATGCAGACAAAAAAGACGAGGCCATCAAAAAAGCAGCTGCAGTTAAAAAAGAGGGTGTTGCCCCTGGAAGTCTCCCTCCGAAAGCAGGCAAGTAATTCGCTTCTTTTGAAAAAAATCGATAAGCAAGCGACTGCATTCTTCTTTTAACACACCACTTTGTAATAATGCTCGATGGTTCAGCTTTTCGTGATCCAATAAATTAAACACGCTCCCACCCGCTCCTGCTCTGGGATCTTTCGCGCCAAACACCACGCGCTTTATTCTGGCATGAATAATAGCACCAGCACACATGGCACAAGGCTCTAAGGTCACATAAAGCGTAGAATCACAAAGGCGATAATTATTGATGGATTGCCCTGCAGCGCGAATAGCTTGAATCTCGGCATGAGCAGTGGGATCTTTTGTGGAAATAGGACAATTAAAGCCCTCGCCAATAATCACCTGATCCTTGACTAAAACGGCTCCGACAGGAACTTCACCTTGTTGCTCGGCCCTTTTGGCTAATTCCAAAGCATGTTGCATCCAACGAAGATCGTTGTCGATCATTATTCCCACTCAATGGTGGCTGGCGGTTTGCTAGAAATATCATAAGTGACGCGCGCAATGCCTGGGATTTCGTTGATAATACGATTGGCAGCTTGCGCAAGTAAATCGTAAGGTAATTGTGCCCACCTAGCAGTCATAAAATCGGTGGTTTCAACGGCGCGCAGTGCCACCACATATTCATAACTTCGGGCATCGCCCATGACGCCTACGGCTTTCACCGGCAAAAACACCACAAAAGCTTGGCTGACCTTATGGTAATAATCAAATTCATGCAAACAATTGATAAATATCGCATCCGCTTGCCTTAACAGATCGGCATATTCGGGTTTGACTTCGCCTAAAATGCGCACGCCCAACCCTGGCCCAGGAAATGGATGACGGTAAACAATTTTTTCGGGCAAGCCTAAGGCAATGCCAATTTTTCGAACTTCATCTTTAAATAATAATCGCAGCGGCTCGCATAGCTTTAAATGCATCCGATCCGGCAAACCCCCAACGTTATGGTGTGATTTGATCACATGCGCTTTACCGGTATGTGCGCCAGCAGATTCGATAACATCTGGGTAAATGGTACCTTGCGCTAGCCATTTAATTTTTGGCAATTTCGCAGCTTCTATTTCAAAGACTTCGACAAAGAGTTTACCGATCACTTTGCGCTTTTCTTCTGGATCGTTAAGCCCTTTTAACGCTTCATAAAAAAGTGCGGCGGCATTGACGTGGATCACTTTGATCCCCATATGCTCACCAAAAGTCGACATCACTTGGGTGGCTTCGTTTTCGCGCAATAAACCATTATCGACAAATACGCAGGTTAATTGATCGCCAATGGCATGATGAATTAACGCAGCCGCCACGGCAGAATCTACCCCACCCGATAAACCGAGCAATACATGCTCACTACCCACTTGTTTGCGAATAATATGCACCGCTTCTTCGATGATATTCACGGGGATCCAATCGGGCGTGGCTTTGCAAATATCTAAGACAAAATGTCCTAAAATTTCCTGCCCTTTTAGGGTATGAGTGACTTCCGGATGAAATTGCATGCCATAATAATGTCGTTTTTCATCTGCCATGGCGGCAATCGGCGCATTTTGTGTCGCGGCAAGGATTTGAAAACCCGGTGGAATAGCCGTCACTTGATCACCATGACTCATCCATACATCGAGTGCCGGTTTGCCGTGCTTAACACCATCGGATAAATGATTTAATAAAGGGCTAAACGACTCTAAGGTAATGGTCGCATGGCCAAATTCTCGCTTGTTAGAAGGTTGAACTTTGCCCCCCAGCTGCTCAGCAAGTGCTTGCATGCCATAGCAGATCCCTAATAATGGACAACCCAGATCAAAGGCAATTTGCGGGATCCGCGGCCCATTTTCAACATGTGCTGATTCGGGTCCGCCTGATAAGATAATGCCTAAAGGCGCAAATTGTTTTATTTGATCGGTTGGCCAATCAAAAGGATGAATTTCACAATACACCCCTAAATCACGAACACGACGTGCAATTAATTGTGTATATTGTGAACCGAAATCAAGAATTAATATTTTATGATGTGTCATGAGTATCTTATTCGGTGCGATAATTAGGCGCTTCTTTGGTTATAGTAACATCGTGAACATGGCTTTCGCGGATCCCAGCAGGAGTGACGCGAACAAATTGGGTTTCCGTTCGAAGCGCATCGATCGTAGAAACACCGGTGTAGCCCATGCTCGATTTTAATCCTCCCACCAGCTGATGCACCACGGTTAACATGGTCCCTTTATAAGGAACACGGCCTTCAATGCCCTCGGGGACTAGTTTTTCTTCCCCTTGCTCAACCGATTGAAAATAGCGATCGCTTGAACCTTGCCGCTGCGCCATCGCCCCGAGAGATCCCATCCCTCGATAAGCTTTATAGGTTCTGCCTTGATATAAAATGGTTTCGCCTGGCGCTTCATCGGTGCCCGCTAATAAACCACCGATCATCACTGCTGATGCACCCGCTGCCAGGGCTTTAGCAATATCCCCAGAAAATCGAATGCCACCATCGGCAATCACCGGAATTTGTGCACTCGCTAACGCTTTCGCCACATTCATAATGGCCGTAATTTGCGGCACACCCACACCAGTGATCACCCGCGTGGTGCAAATAGAACCTGGCCCAATACCTACCTTCACTGCATCGACGCCTGCTTTGACTAACGCCAAAGCTCCTTCAGCAGTTGCCACATTGCCAGCAATTAATTCTACTTTGGGATAATTTTGCTTAAACCATTTCACGCGATCAATGACACCTTGGGAATGCCCATGTGCGGTATCGATCACAATCACATCCACACCTGCTTCAACCAAGGCTTTTGCTCGCTCTTCGGTATCTTTACTGGTGCCAACAGAAGCACCAACGCGCAAACGACCTAATTCATCCTTACACGCAAGCGGTTTATCTTTGGCTTTTTGTAAATCTTTTACGGTGATTAGCCCACACAATTGAAAACGATTGTTAACGATCAGAATTTTTTCTAAGCGATGTTCACGAAATAACTCAACCGCAGCTTCAACGTCGGTGCCTTCTGGTACGGTGACGAGACGTTCTTTGGGCGTCATGATCCGAGACACGGGTAAATTCAGATCGTTTTCAAAGCGCCAATCACGATGCGTGACAATGCCAAACAACTCATTTTGGTCGCTGACCACTGGCACGCCAGAAATTCCATAATTTTTAACGAGATTCAGCAATTCGCCTATGCGCGTGGTGGGCTTGACGGTGATCGGATTTTTAACGACGCCACTTTCATATTTTTTAACTTTGCGAATTTCTTCGGCTTGTGCTTCAATAGTCATGTTTTTGTGCACGATCCCAATACCGCCTTCTTGCGCCAAAGCAATAGCAAGCTTACCTTCGGTCACGGTATCCATCGCTGCAGAAATTAAAGGAATGTTAAGTTCGATTGAGCGGGTTAATTGCGTTTTAAGGGTGACATCTTTGGGTAATATCGTAGAATGCGCCGGGACTAACAACACATCATCAAAAGTTAGGCCATCGCCAATAATTCGACTATATTTGTGAACGTCCCCCTCAATGTGAGTCATTTTTGCACCCTATGGATAGAAAAACATCGGGTATTATAACTTTTTTTGCATAAAAAGAAAAGCATTATTAAATGAGCATGTTATCGCAAACCCTTGAAGATAAAGCAATATTTACAGTTTATCAGCTAAACAATGCAGCTCGTAACCTGCTTGAAGAAGCATTCCAACTGATCTGGGTTAAAGGTGAGCTTTCTAATGTTGCCACCCCGCGCTCAGGGCATATCTACTTTACCCTAAAGGATGAACAAGCCCAGATCCGCTGCGCCATGTTTAAAGGCAGCAATCAACGACTCAATTTTACCCCTAAAGACGGCATGGCTGTATTAGTAAGAGCCGTTGTCAGTGTTTATGAAGCAAGGGGCGATTATCAATTAATTGTCTCACACATGGAAGAATGGGGGCTCGGTCAATTACAACAGGCTTTTGAAGCCTTAAAAGCCAAGTTACAAGCAGAAGGCTTATTTGCGCCAGAACATAAAAAGGATCTGCCACTTTACCCACGTCATATTGGTGTGATCACATCTCACACGGGTGCAGCGTTACAAGATATTTTAAGCGTGATTAAACGCCGTTATGCGTTGGCACCGGTAACGGTTTACCACACTCAAGTACAAGGCAAAGGCGCTGCAAACGAAATTGTTAAAGCCATTCAATTTGCCAATCTTGAACAAAAAAATGATGTGATTATTGTGGCGCGAGGTGGTGGGAGCTTAGAAGATTTATGGCCATTTAATGAAGAAATTGTCGCACGCGCCATTTATGCGAGCGATATTCCCATCGTCACCGGTATTGGGCATGAAGTCGATTTTACCATCGCTGATTTTGTGGCTGATTATCGTGCACCAACGCCGTCTGCTGCCGCTGAAACCGTGACTCCCGATAGCATCGAAGTGATGCAATTGTTTCAACAACAACACCATCGATTAGTGCAATCCATGCAACGACGTTTACAACATGCCGCATTAAAGGTTGATAGCCTCGAAAAACAATTGATCTCGCCTACTCAGCGTTTACAAAAAATTGCTCAGCATTGTGAGCATTTATTTCAACGTTTGAAACTGGCTATGCAAAAAATAATGCAATTACGATTACAAAAATTTACTCATCTTGCTGCCAGTCTCCAAATGGTGAGCCCATTAGCAACCTTAAATCGTGGTTATGCCATTACCATGAAGGCGCAAAGTAAAGAAGTGATCACCGATGTTAAACAATTGCAGGTGGGTGATGTGGTAAGCACTCAAGTGGCTAAAGGGGCATTTACCAGCACCGTGACTGCGATTGATGAAGAAGCAAGTATGATGGTAAACTAAGCCACTACATCTAATTATTAAGTCGATCAAAAATTTCAGATCTGTCTTCCCGGAATTTTGCGTAGCAAAATATCCGGGATCCAGAAATAATAAAATCATGAAATAATTTCATCTTCGATCGAGTGGATTTTAGGATCATTTCTGGATCCCGGATATTAAGTCACGCTAAGCTCACAAGTTCGCTAAGCGTGACTAAATTCCGGGAAGACAGATCTGAAATTAAGTTTTGCGTAGCAAAATATCCGGGAACCAGGCTCTAATTCCTCTTCGCCTTCTTTTTAACGAACTTCATCAACCGCTGCCGCTTTCGCACTTGACGTTTGGTTAAAACATTCGGCTTATCTTTATAAGGGTTATCACCCGAGCGACAAATAATGCGAATGGGTGTTCCGGTGAGCTTTAAAGCTTTCATATAAAACTTGGCTAAATAACGTGCATAACTTTGTGGCAAACAATCCGTTTGATTACCATGAATAATAATGGTAGGTGGATGATGACCACCACAATGGGCATAACGTAATTTGATTTGTCTTCCTTGAACCATCGGTGGCGGATGTGCTATCACCGCTTTTGTTAATAAATCTGAAACTTGAGTGGTAGTTAATTCGATAGATCCACTTTGGTGGACAGTGTCAATCACTCCAAATAATTTCCCCACCCCGGTACCATGCAATGCAGAAATAAAGTGGATCGGCGCAAATTCAGCAAATCGCAAACGATATTTTAACTGCGTTTTGACTTGTTCGCGCTCATCACTACTCATGCCATCCCATTTATTAGCACAAATAATTAATCCGCGCCCCGCGTCAATCGTAAAATCGATTAACGTTAATTCTTGATCGGTTAGCCCCTCTCTGGCATCAAACACCAGTAACACGACATTAGCATCTTTAACGGCTTGCAGAGTTTTTATCACCGAAAATTTTTCAAGCGCCTCAAACACATTTTTGCGTCTTCGCACACCTGCGGTATCAATCAAGGTATATAATTTGCCGTGACGCTCCATCGAAATATAAATGCTGTCGCGGGTGGTGCCGGGATAATCGCAAACAATCACGCGCTCTTCGCCGAGCATGCGATTTACCAAAGTGGATTTACCCACATTTGGGCGACCAATCACAGCCACTTTGGGAACAAGTTGATCCTGCGTTTCCACCATGGGTGCTTGTTCGTTAAGAGGAAATGCCTGAAACGCTTGTTTCATTAATTGATCGATGCCCCAATTTTGGCTCGCCGCGATGGGTACGATAGATTCAAAACCTAATCGCGCAAATTCACTCACTGCAATTTCTGGCTGCAAACCATCGACTTTATTGACCACCACAATAATGTTTTTTTGCTCTTTTCGCAGCATTTTTGCCAATTGGCTATCCATTGGGGTTAAACCATTGCGACCATCGACAATCAAAAAAATTACATCGGCTTCTTGAATGGCTTGCAGCGATTGCTTCACCAATGCTGTTTCAATTAAACCATCAGGATGTTCAACGATCCCGCCGGTATCAATCACGATATAAGATCGATCGAACCGCTCTCCTTGGCCAAATTGGCGATCACGCGTGACGCCAGGTTGATCCAACACAAGCGCTTGCTGTGATCGCGTCAAACGATTAAATAAGGTCGATTTACCAACATTCGGGCGACCAATAATAGCAATGACAGGGATCATCGAATAACCACCAATTTGCCGTTATGCCCCATGATGATTGCTTCGTTACCCATGCTAATGGGTGCTTGATAGCTTTTACCAACCACTTTGGCGCGGCTTAGCAATTGACCATTGCTGGGTTGAATAAAATGGACAAATCCGCCGCGATCTCCTACTACCAGCTTATCATCCACAACCGCAGGCCCAGTAATATAACGATCCGCTAAGCTCAGTTGTTTCCAAAAGGTCGTTCCCGTTTGCTTATCAATGGCCCATAAATGGCGATCGTTGTCAGTAATAAATAAATGTTCCGGATCAGACGCCATATTTTGATAAGAAGAAATATCTCGTTCCCAAATTAGGTTCCCGCTACTCACTTCCACCGCGGCCAGTTTACCTTGATAGGTAATCACATAAACTACATCGTTGTTTAAAATGGGATCGGCGCTAATATCGACCATGCGTTGTAATTCAGAGCGCCCACGGGGCAGCGAGATCACGCGTTCCCATTCTATTAAACCATTTTGCAGATTTATCGCTAACAATTTACCCGAAGATAGCCCAACCAATGCTTTTTCACCTGCAATGACGGGTGCGCTACTATAACGCAAACTCAGCGATGGCGTGGATTGCAAAACAGTCCATAAACTATTTCCGTTTTGAGTACTTAATCCGGTGACAGATCCATCGATTGCGCTGATCACCACCACGCCATCTCGAACTGCAGGTGTTCCTAACACTTCGCTGGATACTTTGGCTTCCCACTTTTGCTTTCCGTTGGTAGCATCAAAAGCGATCACTTTGGCATCTTGCGTGGTTAAAAACAGCGTTTGATCAAAAAACGCCGGGCCTGCCGAAAATGCTTTTTTGGTCTTGCGACTCCATAATTTTTTACCCGTGTCACGATTCAGTGCGATTAATTTTCCAGAATGATCGGCAGCGTAAACAATATTGCCAGCCACACAGGGTTGTATTTTAGTAAAGCGCTCTTGTTTACTTAACGAGCCATTCGTCCATACCGTTTTGGGTGCTGGCGCTGTTTCACCGGTTAAAGCAGGCAATTCAGCAAGCTTTGGCTCAGAGCGGCCGGCAAAAGGATTGCGGATCGGGCTTTGATTACAAGCTGCAACACTTAAGATTAAACAACTTAATAATACGGTTTTGGTAAAGCTTTTTAACCACTGTTTACTCATCACTTCTTGGCCTCATTTTTTTTGGCTTTGTCTTCAGTTTTTTCTTTATTGATTTTTTCTTTATTCGTTTTGTTTTCATTCGTTTTTTCTTCATTCAAGGCGTGAAGATCGCCACCTAAATCTTCCAATTTCATTTTTAACAGCGGGCCATACATCCCCTCTTCGGGTGCATCGATCACCGCTTGTTCATAAGCCTTTCTCGCGCCCACAAAATCCTGCTTGTTCGCTAATATATCGCCCTTGAGTTCATCCATAATGGTTAAAAAAGCCCCTGCTTTTTTCTGATCATACAGAGCGAGCGCTTCGTCTAATTTATTTTGTGCCACCCATAAGCGCATTAAACGGATCCGAGCCAATGCTTGAAAATCTCGTTCACCGTGATCCATAACCCATTGCAATTGCTTGCTGGCTTCATCCAACTCATTTTGATTCACGGCGTTTTGCGTCAACGCAAAAGACGCAAAAGTGGCATAGGGAGATTTTGCAAATCGTGTAATCAACGTGTCTGCTTGACTTTTAAGGGTAGTTTCATCTTTTTGATCTAATGCTGTCATCAACGATAGGTAGTGATCAGAAGCTTGATCACGAAGAACCGTTTGATGATGAAACCAATATCGAAGTGCAGCAATAATCAATAAAACAATCGTAATTGCCCATAACACGGCATTACCATTTTTTTTAAACCAATTTTTAATTGCTTCAAGCTGTTGTTCTTCGGTTGCGTACACTTCCATGAAGTTACCCTTTTTGCGTCGTCATTTTGTTTAAATAAGCGATAATTTGATCAAAGCTTAAGGATTGCTGCGGTAAATCTTCTCGTAGCGCTTTAATTCCAATCGTGTGCGTGTTAAGTTCTTCTTCACCAAGAATAATGGCAAATCTGGCACCACATTTATCGGCGCGTTTAAACTGACTCTTAAAACTGCCTTTGCCACAATTGGTTAAAATTTTTAACGATGGCATCGCTTCTCTTAATTTTTCGGCTAACAATAAAATTTCTGTTTGTGCTTTATCGCCATCTGCAACCATATAAACATCAATCGGTTGATGCTCAACAATTAATTGATTATCCGTTAACAACATCAAGACGCGTTCAACCCCAAGTGAAAATCCAACCGCATCGGTAGGTTGCCCGCCCAATTGGCTCACTAAATCGTTATATCTTCCGCCAGCACAAACCGTTCCTTGTGCGCCTAATTCTGTGGTCACCCATTCATAGACCGTATGGGTGTAATAATCTAACCCACGGACCAAACGCGGATTCACTTCGAATTTTACGCCCGCTTGTTTTAACATCCCTTGAATGGCTTCAAAATGGTGTAAGGAATCCCTTTCTAGAAAGTCGATCAAACTAGGAGCGTTGCGGATGGTTTCTTGCATATGTGGATTTTTACTATCTAAAATTCGCAACGGATTGGTATTTAACCGCCGTTGACTGTCTTCATCTAATGTTTTGCAGGAAGAAAAATACGCCACCAAAGCTTCGCGGTATCGTGTTCTCTCTGCCAATGTACCTAGAGAATTGAGTTGAAGCGCTATCTTATCATCTAAACCTAGTTGATGCCATAATCGTGACATCATCAGCAGTTGCTCGACGTCGACATCGGGGCCAGGGAGTCCAAATGCTTCTATGCCAAATTGATAAAATTGCCGATAGCGCCCTTTTTGTGGATTTTCGCGCCTAAACATGGGGCCAAAGTACCACAAACGTAAAGATTGATTGCGTAAAAGCCCGCTTTCCATCACAGCTCGCGCACATTGTGCTGTGCCTTCGGGGCGAAGCGTTAAACTATCCCCGCCTTTATCGACAAAAGTGTACATTTCCTTTTCAACGATATCGGTCACTTCGCCAATGGCTCGCTTAAAAAGCTCAGTTTGCTCAACAACGGGCATGCGGATTTCTTGATAGCCATAACATTGAAAAAGAGATTTGATTTTGTTTTCTAAGTAGTTCCATCCTCCCATTTCAGTCGGGAGTACGTCTTTCATTCCTTTTACTACTTTAATCCCCACTGACATCTCGACAAAGCTCCTTAAATTCGCTATTTAGGACACCGTACGTTTTAATAACGCATTACTTTAGCAAGTTCTCACCCGGAGTGCGATAAGCAGAGTAAAACTTCAGTGATGCTTTTCATGTGTTAGTTATCTTTATATAGTGGGGATTATTTTATGTTCAGAAGATTTTTTTTGACTTTGATTTCTCTGACTCTCTTTTGTCAGATTATTGTGATCCCTACTCTCTTTGCAAAAGAACTAAAGAACGTTATAGAAGGATCACAAAATGATCATGGCGCCATTGCTTCGGCTCATCCGCTTGCGACTCAAGCAGGATTTGCTGTGTTAGCTCAAGGTGGTAATGCCTTCGATGCAGCCATTGCAGTTGCCTCGACGCTAAATGTGGTGGAGCCAGCAATGTCTGGACTGGGCGGATATGGATCGACGCTAGTTTATATCAAGCAAAGTGGTGAAATTCGCTTTTTAAACTCGAGTGGCAAATACCCAAGTAAAGCAAATGCAGATTTAATGCGAGCTCCAACGCCTAACTATTTAGAAAATCGCAAAGGGGCTAAATCTATTTCTACCCCGGGCAATTTAAATGCTTGGAAAGCAATGCATCAACAATACGGCAAGTTACCTTGGGATCAATTATTCAAAGGGGCAATCACTTATGCCAACAATGGTTTTCCCCTTCCGCCATATACTGCAAAAATCATTGCAAATTCCTTTGATCAATTTTCTGATCATGCCAAATCGATTTATGGTAAAAATGGTCAACCTCTACAAACAGGCGATAGGCTCATTCAAAAAGATCTAGCAAAAACCTACGAATTAATTGCGAAAAAAGGCGTTGACCCATTTTATCGCGGCGAAATAGCGGTGCAGATCGATAAACAAATGAAAGCCCTTGGCAGCTTTTTAACCATTGAAGATTTAAAAAATGATAAGGCAACTTGGTGGGAGCCCATCAAAATTAATTACAAAGGATATGATGTTTATACGATAGGAACGCCTGGTAATGGTTTCACCGCATTATTTACCTTAGGCGTGATGGAACAATTCCCTATTACAAAATTAAAACACAATTCCAAAGAATATCTTCATATTTTAGCTGAAGCCTTAAAAAAATCGGTTTACGTCCGACTTACCCATGCAGGTAGCCCAGAAGAAAAAGCCAATATCAATAATCAGATTTTAAGTAACGATCATTTTCAAACTGTCGCGAAATCAATAGATACCCGTAAAGCTTCTGCTTTTGAAATAGCTTACGATCATGAAGGAGTAAATACCACTCATTTTGTGGTAGTGGATAAATGGGGAAATATTGTGAGTTCGACCCAAACACTTGGGTTAGGATTTGGCAGCAAATTGATGGTTGAAGGGACTGGGATCTGGATGAATAGCTCAATGGCATTTGCAACGTTTGAACCAAAAGGCAATCCCTTGGATGTTTTCCCGAGCAAATATAAATTATCGAGTAATTCTCCAATCATTATTTTAAAAGATAATATGCCTTGGGCAACATTAGGCACACCAGGTGGTCATACGATTCCGCAAAATGTGGCGCAAATAATCCTGAATTTAGTCGATTTTAAGATGAGCATGCAAGAAGCCATCGATGCGCCTAAGCTTGCTTTTATCGCAGAAAAAAATGTTATTTGTTCTGAGATATCAGGATCAGAGATCAAGGAACTCGAGAAGATGGGTCATGTGATAGATAATCAGAATATAGAAAGCTACGTTGGGTTAAATGGTAAAATTGGTAATGCGATGGGAGTGAGAATTTTGAGGGGTGAAAAGGGGGATGAAAAGGGAACTGATAGAAACGCTATTTTATTTGAGGTGGGGATCGATAAGAGGAAAGATGCGTGGGTTCATAACTTTTAAATAATAGTCTTTTTGCCAAAATGATCGTGAAAGTGAAAGTGTACATTCTTTAGCCACGGTAGGCGTAGGGAGGTACAAACCGGGATCATAGTTAACACTTTTAGTTTGTTATCTTGAGTAAATAGTGAGCAGTCGCCACGTTAGTGGCGTAGGGAATTAGCCCCGCGTAAGGCCACGAGCCGTTAGGCGAGTAGGCCGTAACGTGGGGATGGAATTGAGCCCCGTGTGAAGCCTAGAGCACGCCACGTTAGTGGCGTAGGAATTTAGCCCCGCGTAAGGCCACGAGCCGTTAGGTGAGTAGGCCGTAACGTGGGGTAAAAGCACACACCCCACCACCAAGCTGCGGCAGCAGCGCAGGAAATCCTGCGCTGCTGCCGCAGCTTGAGATTATTTTGTGTATCCCGTCCCCACGTTTCGGCGCTAAGAAGCGCCTTACGCGGGGCTAAATCCCTACGCCACTAACGTGGCGAGAGAAGCTACGCGGGGCTAAATCCTATCCCCACGCTTCGGCGCTAAGAAGCGCCTTACGCGGGGCTAAATCCCATCCCCACGTTTCGGCGCTAAGAAGCGCCTTACGCGGGGCTAAATTCCATCCCCACGCTTCGGCGCTAAGAAGCGCCTTACGCGGGGCTAATTCCCTACGCCACTAACGTGGCGAGTAAGTGAAACTGGTACTTATGCAAACTGATAAGTTCAATTAATTAAAAAACCTTAAAAAAATAAATAAAAAAACAGGTAATACAAATGTGAATAATTAAAAATAAATTAAAAAGTAATTATAT
>JBIOEB010000056.1:0-13785 GCA_044445585.1 Candidatus Berkiellales bacterium | reverse complement strand
TGCGACCCAGAGCGAAGCGAAGGGGAAGCAATCCAGTCTTTTCAAGATATATTCTGGATTGCTTCCCCTTCGCTTCGCTCTGGGTCGCAATGACGGAACTCCTAATTTCAAAGTGGAAGCAGTATATACCCATTAATACCTAATACAACTCCCGCTCTAAATCTTGCCATTGCTGAAAAACCGCTTCACTTTCTTGAGCAAGAATACCACTTTGAGATGGCACTAAACGATCCTTACTTTCTTTTTGGATTTGTTCATAAAAAAAATGATCATCAAATCCAAAACGAGCAGCAACTGTTCGATCCACACTGACATAAATTTTGTCAATTCTCGCCCAATAAATCGCAGCCAAACACATGGGGCAAGGCTCAGCGGTGGTGTAAATATCACAACCACTTAAAATATGCGTGCCAAGTTCTTTGGTAGCAAGTCGAATAGAATTGATTTCTGCATGACACGTGGGATCACCATCCTTGATTACGGTGTTATGCGCAACAGCAATCACTCGATTATCTTTAACAATGCACGCTCCAAAAGGGCCGCCATGGTTTTCTTTCACACCCAAACGTGCACTTTGGATTGCAAGTTGCATTGCCTGTTCATTGATTGTCATGATTAATTCCTTAATCTGGAATTCGCATATAACCCCAGGGAGCAGCAAAATGCCAATCTAATTCGCGAGAAACATGCGTTAAAATTTGCTGGCTGCGAACGCTTCCGCCTTTTTCATTGAGCCGTGGACTACAAACCGCAATACCGCCCCGCCCTGTTGCAACCGCAATAATAATTCCCGATACACCACTTTTTGCCGGCATTCCGGTGCGCACTAAATTCATCCCTGATTCATCGTACATGCCGCACGTGGCCATTATGGCAACCACACTATTGCTGGTTCTTTCAGAAATAATTCGGGTACCATCGGGCGCGACTCCCCCATTTGCTAACAACATCGGAAGATAAGCCGCAGTGGTGACATCGCATTCATAAGAACATAAATAAAAATAGGTTTCTAATATATCATCGACCGGTAAATCAAATTCATGTTTACTTTTTAACAAATAGGCAATGGAACGATTACGATCGCCGGTAGCGCGCTCAGAAGCAAACACTTTTCCATTCACATGCAACGGGCGAGCAAATAATTTAGCCGACCATTGATCTAACCATTGCGCACGTTGCTGCGTATTCCCTGGGATCCGACTACACAATGCAATTGCGCCTGCATTTACCATGGGATTGACTGGAATTGGGCCGTAGCGATCCACTTGTGCAATTGAGGAAAAAGACTGCCCGGAGGGTTCAACATGGATCCAAGAAAATATTTTTTCTTCGCCATATTCTTCCATCAAACCAATAAGAGAAATCATTTTACCAACACTTTGGAGCGTGAAGACTTGTTGATCATAATCGCCGCTCGAAAATTGGGTGCCATCGGTTAAAATAATTGAACTTGAAACGAGATCGGGATTAACGTTAGCTAATTCGGGAATGTAATCAGCAGGTTTTCCCTCGGAATTTTTGCGCGCTTCGCTCACAGCTTCATCAAGCGCCCCGCGTATATATTGAAGATATTTATCGCGCTCCATTATGACCACCTAAACGCTAACAAATTTAATGTTAGGTTAACACATAACTTATTTCAATGCTATAGTTCTGAGGATATCTTGGCCGGCAACACCCAATCAATAGGCGTTTGCCCATGCGATGTTAAGAAAGCATTTATTTTGGAAAAGGGTCGACTACCAAGAAACCCACGATGCGCCGACAAAGGCGAGGGATGGGGAGATTTAATGACCAAATGCCTGGTCTTATCAATGGATTCTCCTTTACGTTGCGCATAAGAGCCCCACAATACAAATGCAATAGGTTTAGTTTGCTGGTTTAATAGGGAAATGACCTGATCGGTAAAATTTTCCCATCCTTTGCCTTGATGAGAATTGGCCAATCCGCGCTCAACGGTTAGCACGCTATTAAGCAAAAGCACTCCTTGTTTAGCCCACGAAATTAAACAACCATGCGTCACGGGCGGGACGCCTAAGTCGTCGGATAATTCTTTGTAGATGTTTTGTAAAGACGGGGGGATCGCAACACCCGGCAACACTGAAAAACAAAGGCCATGCGCCTGCCCAACACCATGGTATGGATCTTGCCCTAATATAACAACTTTGACTTGATCAAATGGGGTATATTCAAACGCTTTGAAAATATCATTACTTTTAGGAAAAATATATTTTTTTGCGTCTTTTTCTTGGCGTAAAAAGGTGCGTAACTGCTGCATATAAGGCTTTTCAAATTCTGGATTAAGAGAAGCCTTCCATGATTCTTCCAAATTCGGTGAACATGTTGAAACAGAAAGATTAGTCATTTTTCTAGTTCTTTTATCTCAAAACAAAGAAGAAGGGAATTATAACAAATTAGGAAAATAAGCGTAGGGGGCGACCTCTGTGTCGTCCCGTCGTTCGTATTGTAGGGGGCGACCTCTGTGTCGTCCCGTCTTATGAATTCAAATAAAGATCAAAAAATTTCAGGGCAAATTTCGAAGCATGCTTCTTTTCCGCGTTGGTTAAAATAATAATCCCAACATCATCTTGGATAAACCCCATGAAATTACGAAACCCTTTAAGATGCCCCTGATGATAGATGATTTTTTCATTAGCAAAGGTCATCGAATGCCAACCAAATCCATAATAAGTATTGGAAATTACGCCTTTTTTGGCTTCATGGACTAAAACGGCACGGTTATTTTTAACAAAGGGGTTCGTCAACTTTTTTAAGGTTTGAGACGATACGATAGGCGAAGGTTTCCCTAAATAAAGTTGCAAAAAAGGGATCAGATCCTGAATGGAAGCATTCACCCCACCCGCCGTTGGGAAAGCATAATAAGCCTTGGAATATTGCTGCGCTGGCATATATTTGCCGCGACCGTTTGGCACATGTGGGTAAGCACGATCTTTGACATTGAGCAGTGCATGCAATCCCACGCAAGCATGTCGCATGCCAAGTGGCCTAAACAACTCTTCTTGCAGTGCTTGCTCTAACGGTTTGCCCGCAGCACGAGTAATCACATCCTCCACCACACCATACATAGCATTATTGTAAGCAAATCGTTTACCCGGAGCAGCGACAGGAAAGGCTCTTTGCAATTTATCGATAATTTTATAGCGTGGAATGTGCGCTTCTATTAAGCCATCAAATCCTTGTTTGGGCACTCCAGAGCTATGACTGAGTAAATGACAAACCTTTAATGTACTCAATCTTTTGCGTAAGTGAAAATGCGGCAAAAAACGCTCTACGGGGTCTTCTAACGATAGTGTCCCCTTATCTTCTAATATTGCCATCATCGTGGCATTTACTGGCTTAGAAAGCGAAGCAATTTGAAATACCGTTGTTGGCAATATTTGATCTTTGGTACCCAATCGTTTAACGCCAAATGTTTTAAGATAATGAACTTTATCTCGCGATACAATGGCGACAGCAACGCCTGGAATGCCGTTGGCTTTCATGGTTTGGGTAATTTTTTTTTCTAAGGAGGGAATAATCTTTTTGATGGTTTCGTCTTGACTGCTTAAATCAGGTGCTGAAAGCAGGGCAAGCGGCAACAGCAAAATTAAGAATGACATTAGTTTTATGATGTTGGTAACTCTAACCATTTATTTCCTCAACATCCTTTTGAATGCATCGCTATGTCTTACTGATAATAGATTAAGATCTTTATGTTTACAACGGCTTAGTTTTATAACTAATTTATATAAGAGTTTAGAATTTAACACAAATCACCCCACAGTTGCTAAACAAAAATTTATCGCGCATCATTTGTTTTCAAAAATCTACTAGCGCAGTCGAGCTGGATGGATTTTCAACCCTCTCGAGCAATTTTTTGTTTAAAGGATGGCTCATATGACGAATGAACTTCATCTTACGGAAAATGGTGCAAAATTATTAGCCAAAATAGTTAAAGATGTCCCAAAACCAAATCTCACTGGTAATCCAATTCCCGTTAATCCAACTCCCGACACTGGCTGGTGGTGGACGCCCTTTAAGCACATATCAGATTTATTATCTAGTATCAATGCAACATTAGAAGGTTGGGGCCAATACATGCAAGGTTGGGGCGATTTCCTTACCAAGCTTTGGAATCAACCTTTCGACACAACGATCAGATCCATTCCCCTTATTGGCGCGCTTTATGGAATTGCCGCTGCTATTGCTGGTTTTATGGCTGCCAATCCCTTTTTTGCTGGCCTCATGATTGCTTTTATCGTTTTCCCTATTGTGATGTTTCTTTTTATGGGATCAAGAAATAGCAATAATATTTCCATTACTAATATTGTTAACCCTAAAGACACTGATCTTACCAAAGAAAATTCTGCAAAACAGGGGGCAAAACCTGCTCCCGGTGCCACAGCAGAACACCAATTAACGACGGTCGTAAATCCTAAAAAACGCAAACCCAAACCAGATGGTATTCAGGTCGAGAATAAAACTGTTTTTGCTACGGTCTGTAACATCGACAAAGAAACCGGCGATTGGAAATGCGAAACCAATTTTGCCACAACGGATGTTATCAAGGCTAAAGCAAGCCGCCCAGAAACTTTCACACCGATCCATGACGATCTTAAGAAAAAACAAATGGAAATTGGTGCTCGCCATCAAGCATATCATGGTAGAAAAGGTAAACACCCTCATACTCATGCACCTGGCAAGCAGGCACAGACTTCCGTCAAAATTGAAGATGTGACCCATGCTCCTTCAGAACTTGCTCCGCCAACAGTACCTCTTTTGGCATTAACACCGTTAAAAGAAGTTTCAGAAGCAGAGGAACGAAGCGCACTCCCAGGACTTCACCCTGTTGCAGCAAATACAGCATCCGTTGCTAATAAAGAATTAATAGCACTGCAATCGGATCGTCAATTAGCTAGGATGCGATGACAATTCTGCCGCCAACTTCAGTAGAGGAATTACTTGCACGAGCCAATGCCCTTGCAGGAAAAACTTTAGGAGAGTTGGCAGCAACCTGGGGCGAAGAAAGTCCTGCAACTTTACTTCATGCAAAAGGCTGGATTGGTCAATTAATTGAAAAAGCATTAGGCGCATCGGCATTTAACTTAGACGAGCCAGATTTTATTCACCTTGGCATTGAATTAAAAACACTTCCTATCACACCACAAGGACAACCTAGCGAATCCACTTATATTTGTACGGCATCCATTCCTAACACCGATCGTGAATTTAAACAATCACGTGTTTGGCGCAAAATGGCAAAAATTTTGTGGATCCCAATTGAAAGTTCACCTGAGTCTGCCATTGCTTCACGCCTGATCGGAACGGCTCTGCTATGGTCGCCCTCACCCACCATCACAAAAACACTACAACAAGATTGGGAAGAGCTTACCGAATTAATTACGCTGGGTCGCTATGAAGAATTAAGTGCGCATAAAGGAAAATATTTACAAATTCGTCCTAAAGCGGCAAATGCTAAAACTTTTATTCGGGTGGTAGATCATCACGGTGAAACCATTTCGACCGTGCCTAAAGGCTTTTATGTGCGGCCGATGCTGACACAACATATTATTCAAGAATATTATAGAACTCATGCCGCTTGAGGCCGACAATACGTTTCGCGAATAAATGGCATAATGAGAATTGCAATGCCAATACAAACCGGCAAAAATAAAAACGCTTCATTGTACATAGCCACGGAATAAATGGGATTTCCTTCGATGGTAACTTTACCATCGCGCAATTTATCTAATAATTCTCCGATGACTGGCTGCGCTAAGGCACCACTTGCATTATTAATGGTATTGATAAAACCAATGGTGGTTCCCGTTAAAATAGCCACATTAAGTTCACGCACCAATGAAAACGCGATAATAAATCCGCTGGAAAAAGCACCTAATAAAAACATTAAGATTTTCATGGTAAACGGCGAGGCTGGCGTATACAAAATGGCAAGCATTACCACTAACGTGCCTACTGCGGCAACACCCATGGGAAGTTTACGCCGATGGATATGATCCGAAACCCAACCATATAATGGCCCACCGACTGCCCACCCAAAGAAAATCATCGACACCATCCAAGCAGCCACATCTTTTTCTAAATGATAGCGCTCAACAAAATAGGGCACGCCCCACAATTGACCAAAACCGGTGGTAGGAACAAACATCAATCCTGCATAAAGAGAAGCAATCCACACTTGGGGATTCTTCATCACTTGAATTAACCCTTTCAGAAAAGCTTTTAATCCACCGGTTAATTTCTCGGGGTGAAATTCTACTTCTTTAGGGTGATCTGCAATTACAAACCAAATCATGGCACCCAGAATGCCCCCCACCACAGCACCTAATAAAATGGTGTGGCGCCAACCTAAACTCATCACCAATAAAGCCACCGGTTTTTGGCCAAACACACCGCCCATCATGCCAACTGCGACCATAATGCCGGTTAATAACGCAAATCGTTTTAAAGGAAACCACCAAGAAGCTAATTTTAAGCAGCCGACTACGGCAAAGGATCCGCCTACTCCCATGATAAATCGGCCACATTGTGCCCAAATTAAAATAGGTGCCCAGGCAAAAATTAAACAACCTAATGCGCAAAGAAAGGAAGCCAACGTTAACAAAGCACGAGGGCCAAAGCGATCGATCAAAAGCCCAACCGGGATCTGCATCAGCGCGTAAGCGTAATAATAAAATGCCGCAAGGCTGCCTAATTCTTCTGCTGAAGTATTAAAGGCAATGGTGAGATCATCCACCATGACACTGGGTGAAACCAAGAGCATCAATTCAAAAAAATAAAAGGCAGCGGCAAATCCCCAAACGATACATGCTCGAAGAAGAGATCGCCGAGAAAAATCTAATTGGTTAACTACATCCAAATGTCAATTCTCATTCTCGATCAGATCTTTATTTTCATATTCTTTATATTGTTTGTTTAAAGCCAAAGCTCGAACATTTTCATGGGGCAAGGTATCCCATAACAACGACGCAATTTCTTGCTCCATCAACTCTAAACGATGATCACCTGATATTTTCAGCCATGCATACGCTTGGGGTAGATCTCTATTCGCACCAATCCCTTCGGCATACATTTCACCAATAATATATTGTGCGTATTCTGCTCTTTGCTTGCCCGCCAATTTAAACCATTCCATTGCTTTTGGTTGATCTTGTTTTACACCTTCACCGTTGAAATACATTAACCCCAAGTTATATTGCGACAACGGATAATACAAAGCGGCGGCTTGTCTAAAAAATAGCAAGGCAAGCAGGTAATCTTGTGGTACCTCTCTTCCTTTATAGAAAATCTCGCCTAATTCATTTTGGGCAACGGGGTAGCCTTCTTCAGCAGAATGTTCATACCACATAATGGCTTCGTCGATATCATAATCTAAGCCTTCGCCCAATTGAAATAAACGCCCGACTTTATATTTAGCAATGGATTTACTACTGCTTTTCTCGGCTCGGTTATACCAATAAACAGATTTTTCGAGATCATAAGGCGAAGCAATGCCCCTTAAATTAAATATCGAAAGCAAATATTGTGAATAAGGATCATTATGTTCTGCTGCAATCATGTAATATTTCTTTGCTTCGAGCGGAGAGCGGTAAAACCCTTGGCCTTTCAAATAATGATCGGCTAAATGTATATCTGCCGCGATAATTCCTTTATCGGCCGCAATTTGGTACCAATAATTAGACAGCACAAAATCAATTTGCGGCACGCCTTTGCCGGTTGCATAAAAATCGCCTAATTTTAACGCAGCATAAGGATAATCATAATCTGAAGCGACACGATACCAATAAAAGGCTTTTTCATTATCTTTTTTGACATAATCCCCAGTTTCATACATGACAGCCAAATTGAAAGCGCCAAGCGCTGAACCAGCATCCCCCGCTTTACGAAAACAATTAAAGGCGTGCGCTTTACTCATTGGCACTCCTTTACCGGTTAAATACATTTCGCCAATGGCTGCCCAGGCATCGGAATATCCTTCTTCACCTGCTTCTTGATAAAGTTGCATCGCACGACGATAATTGCGACCAACGACATCGCTAGTAACATACATATGCGCTAAATAATATTTGCCATCAGGAGCCCCTAATTTTGCTGCCCGAGCATATAAATCCATGGCACGTAATTGATCGCTACGACTTTTTGATTGCTCATAGAGCTGGCCTAATCGGATAATGGCATCGATATTATTTTGCTCTGCCGCTTGTAAATACCAATCTTTTGCCGTTTCAATACTGCGAGGAACACCACGACCGTCACGATAGACATCACCCATCATTAATTGCGCAGACGTTGATCCTTGACCGGCTGCCATGCCATACCACATCAAAGATAATTTATTATCTTGTGGCACGCCTTCGCCGTTATAGTACATTTGCCCTAGGCGCTCTTGCGCTAATTTATTCCCAAGCTTTGCGGCACGCTCAAAATAATAATGTGCTTTAATGTTACCTTCGGGTGTTTTTTCTTTATAGTACTGCTCGCCTTTTACATATAAACCTTCTGGGCCAGGCGGAACATAAACTTCATCGCCCCACCACCAATCTTTGCGCCAAAAAGATCCCATGTCAATTTGCGGTTTCATATGATCCCACCAATTAGAGAAACTCGCTTTAGCATTGGAATGAACTGGTGTTCCTTTAGATTGGGTAGATTTAGATTGGGTAGGTTGTGGACCGGGCTCTTCTGCTGACGCGGGTTTTACGGGTGTTGGCTTCCACCATTTACTTCTTTTTTGTTCTTTGTGGATTTTTTTTTCTTTGCTGCTTTTATTTAGTTGTTTTTGTTGAGTAGCAGGTGCAGGTTGTTCTGCTTTTTCTTTCACTTCGGTTTCGTTTTGAGTTTGCTTAGCCGGAGGCCCCCACCACCATTTTGTAGGTTGCGAGTGGCACCCTGTTAATCCAATTGTGAGACCTAACAAGGTTATTATTGAAGAGTGTGATCGTCTTCCCATTACGATTGTCCTTTGGCCGCCTGCCTAGACTTGATACGTTGCGCCTACAAAAAACCCACTAACCATCATTTTGTTGGACTGAAATTGAAGACTTTGTTCAAATGGCCCAATTTGAACATTTTTCCATCGTGTTTTCCCTGTCTCATAAAAGCGATAGGCTATGTCTACCAAAAAATTGGTAGTCACTTGATAACGCGCACCACATCCCAGCATACCAACAGGAGTAATTGTACGTGTAGAACTCGTGCCAAGAGTGAAGCCAGTCATGTTGTCAACCGTAGTCAAACTCCCGGTTTTAACCGCACCGCCAAGACCTGCATCAAGATGAATTTGTAATCGTTTTGGGTAAAAACTTACCCATCGTGGAATAATATATGAACCATTCACAGTCAGTGCATATTGTTTAATACTGCCGGTTGCCGAAAGGCTATCCCTCGTGGCAGGATCGATAACGAGTGGATTGGCAGTAAAATTAAAGGTTTTAGTAAGAAGCAACTCAAGCTCCACTGCCCAGTGTTCCCAGATATGCCCTGCAGCAATAAGCAACGTAGAAATTTTATGGCTTTCACTTGCATTGGCAGTTAAAAGCGTATCAAAGGGTGGAGAGGATTTATTTTGGACGCCATTGAGCTTTTCTTTAGGCTGACCTCCTAGCAAGCGAAGATACGAACGCTCAGTCACGCGTTGTTCTTCGACACCACTCAGAAATGCTTTATCTTTTTCAGTTAACGCCTCGTTACCTTCTACAACCTCTTTAAAAGGACGGGTTTCAGCATTGCCCCAATAACCTTCTGTATCTTCTACCATCACATCCATGGTTGCAAAACAAGAGATCGAACTGATACAAACAAGCGCTAAAACAAATTGAAGCGAACGGCAGCGAAAGATAAAACTTTGTTTGTTATTAGACATACTCTTACCCACTATGAAAACCTCTTTCATCAATTTGAACAACGATGTGTAAAATTGACAATACACTAAAATGAATCAAAATACTTTAGAACCCTCTTAAAACTGTGGCAATAAAAGAACCCTGCTCCTTGCCAACTTTATCGAACACTTGCATCCTCGGGATCATTCGCGGCTTCATTCACCCGCTCTCTTAATTCTTTACCTGGCTTAAAGTGAGGAGAATATTTGCCTTCGGTCACTACGTATTCTCCAGTTTTAGGGTTACGTGCAGTCCGCGGTGGACGATAGCGTAAAGCAATACTCCCAAACCCTCGAATTTCAATCCTTATTCCATTTGCTAACGCTGCTGACATTTGCTCGAAAATATCTTTTACACCATCTTCAATTATTTTGATGGCAATATGAGGTACCCTCATTGCAATGGCATCAATTAATTCCGCCCTGGTCATCGCTCTGCCTTGTATTTTATCCATTCTATCATCCATAACGACGGAAGATCCCATTCTAACATCCATTGCCCCTCCTAATTCAACTGCCAAGGTCTTTTACAACCACAATCTGCTGCAACACTGTATGCCGTCGTTATTACGTTGATTCTTAAACGAAAATGAATTTAGGCATCCAAAATGCATGATCAACTTTACCTAAATCCCAAGGAGGGGAATGATCATGAAATATACCTGGAACGGACCAATAGACTTTACGAGTGAAGAAAACGAAGAAAAAAGCAATCCAACAGACCAAGAAGAAATCCAACAAGAAGCTGAAGAAACAGAAGAAGCTGCCGAAGAACTCGCAATTGAAACTGCAGAAGAAGAAGCCGAAAGCGCATCGACACCGGATATAGATCCAACTCAAATATATCTGCGTGAAATTGGCGTATCTCCCTTATTAAACGCTGAAGAAGAAGTCCATTATGCAAGACTGTCTCAAAAAGGGGATCTTAGTGCGCGAAACCACATGATTAAATGTAACTTGCGTTTGGTCGTTAAAATTGCCAGAAGATATTTAAATCGTGGGCTTTCGTTGTTGGATTTAATCGAAGAAGGCAACCTGGGTTTGATCCGAGCAGTTGAAAAATTTGATCCCGAACGCGGATTTAGATTCTCAACTTATGCCACATGGTGGATCCGTCAAAATATTGAACGGGCTTTAATGAACCAAACACGAACCATTCGTTTGCCTATCCACGTAATCAAAGAGCTTAATTTTTATTTGCGTAAATCACGAGAGATTGCTCAAACCTTAGAAAATGAACCTTCGTACGAGGATATTGCTAAATCTTTAAACATCCCAGCTAATGAGGTCAACAAGCTGTTGCGCTTAAACGAAAAAACGCTTTCATTGGATACGCCTATGGGCGAGGATTCTGAAAAACCCTTACTCGAAGCTTTGGCCGATCATGGATCCGAAGAGCCTGCAGAAGAGCTGGAAAACAATAATCTCTATGCAAGGCTCAATGAATGTTTAGAAAGTTTAAATGAAAAGCAACGTTCAATTCTTGCACAACGTTTTGGATTATATGGACACGAAGAAGCCACTTTAGAAGAAGTAGGTCAAAAAGTTGGCTTAACACGTGAACGCGTTCGCCAAATTCAAGTTGAGGCGCTCAAACAATTAAGACAAATCCTTGAAATGCAAGGCGTTGAGGCGGAAGTGCTTTATAACTAAAAGAAAGGTTAGCGATCCAAAATCCCTCTGCGCTACGCGCGGTCTCCCTTTTTCAAAGGGAGACATTTTGTCGCTTCGCGACGGATCCTGGTGGGCGCAGCCCATATATTCTCTCCCTTTGAAAAAGGGAGAGGTGAGCGTAGCGAACAAGAGGGATTTTCCGGGGCTAAAGGCTCACCTCACCTTCGTTCCCGAAAGCACCAACATCACAATGCCAACCAAAATTAACACAAACAAAGCAACGGCGATGATCCCCAATACAATAAAAACCCAAGGATTACCCCCGCTAAAATCGCGCTCACGTGCTTTAGCACTTTGCACGCCAAACATGGCAGCGAGAACACTTAGCACCATTTGCCAAAAAGTAGGTTTTTGCGAAGGAGGTGATGATGACATTTTTACCCTTTAAATTGCCAATTGAACCTTGCCTCGAAGAGGGAAGGTCTTTAAAATGAAGTATTAGTCAAGTAATTACCCTATTGGATACAGGATAAATCATATGACCTCTAATCTTTTTTATCAATTAGAACAAAAAGTTGCTCATGCTGTCGAGATTATTCAACTCTTGCGTCTTCAAATTGAAGAGCTCGAAGAAGAAAATGTCTCTTTACGTGCTGAGCATGAAAAATGGCGCCATGATTTAATTTCCTTAATTCAGCGTTTTGATCAAATTGACGATAACCTTCCCGCATCCGTAGCTGCACGGAAAGAAGTCACCCGCCATACTGACAAAGAAGAAGAGTTCATGACTGTCTGAGGTTTTTTCATGAATCAAAACGATCGGCATTATCGCTGGTATGATCATTTCTTTTCGAGCGCGCAAAAATGCTTGCAAGCAGTGAATGTACCTTCCCCTGCAACAACACGGCGGAATAATCCCAGTATTAATATTCCTGAGCAACCCCTATCGCTTTCCGAAAAGAATTTAAGCAGCAGTTTAATGCGCGTCAATCATGTGGGCGAAGTTTGCGCCCAAGCACTTTATATAGCCCAAAGTTTTACCGCAACAGAAAAATCTTTACGCGACTCTTTCGAGCAAGCTGCAACAGAAGAAATTGATCATTTACATTGGTGTCAAGAGCGCTTAACCGAATTAGGAAGCCACCACAGCTACTTAAATCCACTTTGGTTTATGGGATCATTAATGATCGGCGCTTGTGCTGGCCTTGCCGGCAGCGGCTACAGTTTAGGTTTTCTTGCCGAAACAGAACAACAAGTATTTGATCATCTTGCCTCGCATTTGGAAAAATTACCACAAAATGATGAAAAAAGTCGCGCTATTGTTAAGCAAATGCAAATCGACGAAAAAAAACATGCTACCACTGCAGTTGAATTGGGTGCAAAAGAACTGCCTTTTTCAGTAAAAATCATGATGCGCAGCTTTGCGAAAATAATGACTTCGGTTGCGTATTACGTATAATTATTAGTTTCATTATTTTCAGAATAAGATGGTGGGCACGCTGCGCTTTGCCCACCCTACGTCTGCTTTATTTTCAGAATAAGATGGTGGGCACGCTGCGCTGTACACTGCGCTTTGCCCTCCCTACGCTTTGCCTACCCTACGCCTGCTACTTATGAGCTCGTATTAACTGTAATATAATCCCTAATAATCTCTGCACTTTCGCGAGGTGATGATTGACTTGTGTCTATGGTAATGTCGTATTTTTTTCCAAGGTGAACTCTTTCAAAATCTCCCTGGGCTTGCCCTGCTAATCTATCTCCCCGTTCCTTTTCCCGCTTTTCTAAAATTTCAATTGGCGCAAAAAGGCCAACATGGAAAATTTGGCAAATTTGAAGAATATTAAGATATTCTTCAAATTTTTCACCTATCAATATCTCATCTACGATAATATTATTTCCTTGTTTGGCTAATGCACCAATAGCATGAGCAATACCTGATAAAAAATTCTTACCGACCGCTCCAATATGCAAAATTGGTTTCCCATTTGCATCTTCCTTAAAGCAAAGCCCTTCACTCGCTCTACTGCCATGTAAAATGTATGGCGCTGGCATCATAGGAACAAAGAGATCAAATCCGACGTGCAGGTATGGTTCATCAAGACATTCTTGTAGTGCCTTTGCAAGGCTCGTTTTACCGGTACTGCCTGTCCCATGTAAAAATATGGCTTTTTGTTTCATTATGTTCCCACCACTGATAATGGTAATACGTAGCCCACCATCTTATTCTAATTCAAAGCGTAGGGTGGGCAAAGCGCAGCGTGCCCACCATT
>JBIOEB010000055.1:0-14132 GCA_044445585.1 Candidatus Berkiellales bacterium | reverse complement strand
GGCGTCTCTCTGCACCTGGTGGTGGCGTTGGTAAGGGCCTTGGGGGTATTTGCGGCAAAGGCCTACGCGCTCCTTGGCTTTCTGCTCGCGCTCGTTGAGAAGCATCAGCTTGAGTTGGGGCTGGTTTTGCTGCAGAGCTTGGTGCTTGAGCGGGTGCTTGAGCGGGTGCTTGAGCAGGCGCTGGTGCCACAAGTTGAGGCGATGATGGTGGTTGCAGCGACGCAGGTGGAGGACCTACTGGCCTAGCCGGTGCTTGCGGTGCAGGGGAGACAGATTGTTTTGGTGATGGCGACGCAGGTGGAGGACCTACTGGCCTAGCCGGTGCCTTTGGCGGTGTAGAAACGGGTACACTAGGATTAGTTGGAGCTACTTGCGGCACAGATCCCTTAGGTAAGGGTCGACTACTAGCAGGTATTGGATTAGGGAACCTATTAATACTAGGGTGCGGTGGGGTCGGTAAACGGACTCTACCAGTAGGTCCCATTTCGTATTTTGGTAAATCAGCTTGTTGACGAAGAGGCGGAGCTGATCGTCGTCGTAGATTTTTTGCTAGTTCTGGTTTGAATACTCCACGTGATCTTTTTATTTCTAATTTGCGAGACTGAGGTAAAGGCCTACCAATTGGCTGCGCTTTTGATGGAACAGGCCCTGCTGGTTTTTGTTCAGTCGCTTTTGGTCCGACTGCTTTTTGCTCAGCCGCTTTTGGCTCAACCTTTGCTGGTAGACTTCCACTGCGACTTCGTTGCAAAGTTTTTTCTCCTGCTTCTTCTGGTTTTCTTGGAGACGGTGGCATACTCATTCGTCGAAGTGAGGAGGGTTTAACCGCTGCAATATTTGGAGAAACCACTGAGATTTTAACTGGTTTTGATAATTTTTCATTTATGTTCACTAATGCCCTTCTTGCAGCATCCATTTTTGTTCTTTGAAGTGAATGCTCTGGTTCATCTTTTAATATTTCATCTATTTTTTCAAAGCATTTCTGTATGAGTTGCATTTGGACTGCAGGAGAAAATTGCTGTAATAAAGCCACCATATAAATTAGTTGTTGATCAATTAAAATACCAACTATGTCATTAACACGTTTTTCATTTATGCTCTTTAAGGCGCTTCTTGCGGCATTCATTGTTGTTCGCGTGGGTGAAAACTCTGGTTCATCTTTTAATATTTCATCTATTTTTTCAAAGCATTTCTGTATAAGTTGCATTTGGACTACAAGAGAAAACTGCTCTAATAAAACCGGCTTATCATTTGGTTGTAGATCAATTAAAATAGCAACCATTTCATTAACACGTTTTTCTTTAGCAGGATCGAATTTCTCTAGCTGTTTTTTAAACACTTGTAACAGTTTATTTCTTTTAACTTCACCTTCAGCATTTTGACAAGCTTGTGCGATCTGTTTTGCTGCATTGGTTGCTTCTCCAAAATATTTTTTTTCTCCCTCTTTGGCATTTATTCCAAGATCTCTTAACATCAGCTCATATCGAGGTCCTCTCTGAACTGGAGTTATAAAAATACCAGATATATCTAAAGAAGTTTTACTAGTAGTTCTTTCGATATATTCAACTAAGGATTTAGGTAATTTTGCCCCCATCTCTATAGGATTTGTTTTAAGATAAGCTGCATAATATTCTTGCAATTTGCTAAATTCTGCTTCCAGTCCTTCAGGAGTTGGGTATTGTGGAGGGAATTGATTCATAAGCGCAAGATATGCAAGGAAACCTTGTTGTGCTATTTTTAATTCTCTCATGGCATCCAGGCATTTTCTTAAATCCTCTGGCAATTTTATTGTTTTTGAATCGAACAGGCGAAACATTTCATCACTACATAAAAGCTCTAATCCGCCGACAAAGGAACGTTCCGTACCTAAAAGCTCCTCATAAATCTTAATCATCTGTTTATCTTTCACGATTCGATCTTTATCGATTCCACCTGTAGCCATTTTGTACTTTCCCCTAGTTAACACTTTAATAATAATTAACTAATATTTAAGACTATTAATGTAAAAAGAAGTTCAAAATAATGTAGGGTTACAAGGTCTGTACCGGGAAAGTTCAAATGTCACACGAAATTTCAAATAGTTACTCATAATGTGCGTATATAAACTTATCATGAGTTTTACCTAAAGAGGTGGCTCATTGGCAGAGGCTATCCGATATGAAATTAAAAAATTACGCTACCTGTCAAAGGTCAGCTCTTGACCTAGTACGAAACGCGATAGTGATTATTTTACTTCCGATCTGAAACACGAGCTGCAACACCTTTTTTTCTTGCATCCTCATCATTAGCCGAGCCCATTTTCAGCTCAGGAGCATCCGGATGTTTTTCCAATTCACCCTCTTTATCCTGGGGTGTGATCTTGAGTGATGAAAATTGGATTAAAATTGCTTCATCTTCATCCTCAGGAGCAAAACTTTCAGCAGGATATAAGTCGGCACCTTCTACTGTTGGCAATAAGTCATCGAGGTCAATACCCAATTTTTCAAATGCAGGCTGAGTATTTATAAAACCCACCGCAGGCACTAACGATAATGCAACGCTTGCTTGTGACACCTTATTCTGGAGAATTTGTTTTTGACCTGGGAAATAGCATTGATGCTCGGCCAAGGATTGCTGTAATCGATATAAATGATCTCCTAAAAATCGTGGTAAATATTCCTGATGGATCACATCAATTAATCGCCACCTTGGATATAACCCACCATGCCCACCGCGTGAACCCACTAGTTTCAAATTATCCATCGTAAAATGACACAAAGCACAACATAGCATTGTAATGCCGTAATAATCACTTATTTCCCTGCCGCGAGTTAAGTGGTATTCTAATAAACGCATTTCTGCGTGAGTGTCGTCATGGCCAGTATCATCGATCAGACGTAAAGTCACTGAACGCTTAAAGAAATTTTCACGCGCAACAATAGCAGAGAGTCTTCCCCTTTCCATGGCATCTTTTCTAACAAACGTTTCAACTGCCACTAAGTCTTCAAAATACATTTTAAAACGGATAAAAAAATCGGGATCTGGGTTATCCTTAATAAATTGTGGCGCTGGTACAGCAGGAGTTTGAATATTCCGTACAATGCCATCGAACCATTGCCTTACCGATTGAACGGATGTTCTACAACCTTGTGCTTTCTTATATTGTTGATAATTCTCAACTAGCCACTCGTAAAATTCACGCATGGCTTTCATCCCTGGATCAGGATCAGGGCCGGGATGATAGGGATCAATATGAACCTTATACGGACCTCTCACCATTTCAAAACTTAGACTATCGTGAAGGAATTGAACCCAGCCCTTATTTTCTTCCATATAATCTGATACACGTTTTTCCTTCTCGGGGGGCATTAAAATAGATCGTGATATGGCGCTTAGATTATACAACAACACAGAAGCTCGTCGCTTTAAAGGATCAAGCTCAATAGATTTTTCGGGGAGAAATTCATGATCTGTATTTAATGGGAATGGATTTATGAATAAAAATTCAAAAAAATTCTGTTCGTTTAGAGTCGAAGTGATTCTGATTTTAACATTATCACTGTAAGGAAACTTAATATCATGATCCCATTTTTGCTCAAAACAAACATTATGATTGCCTTTAACCACTTCACAACGTTGTGTCGCGCGAACGTAACGGCAATGAACAATGCTACTTTCTTTAGTATATTCCTTAATAAATTTTTCACCTTTGTAATGCTTAATAAAGTATTTAAACTGTAGTCTCCATTCAACACAATCGTGTTTTTCATATTTTTTTAAAATTTTCCAAGTGGCCCTATAAGTAATATTATCGTCAACATGTTTATCTTTATTAGTTGCTACCAGTAATTCTTCGCCCGAAATAGCGATCGCAGAGCAAACTTCATCCCCTACGAGTAATCTTGCTAAAGCATCTAATATTTCCTGCTCTCTGGTCACTGCACTTTCGACACGCCCAGGATTGACCGCTTTGAGTTTCTTAAAAAATTCCTTAACAAAATTCAGCAAGCCAGGATGTTTCTTGTTATTTTTATCATCCACCTCAACCAAGAAATTTACAATTTGTTTGCCCCCACTAAATTTAAGCATGTTTAAACTCCTTTGGTTATCCAGTCATTAATTACTTCAGGGATCTCCCTTAATCCCTTTTGACTCACAAACACCCCCACATGCCCCCCGCCAAAAGCATATTCTTGATAGCATCTCCCCCGATAATAGGTGGCTAATGCTTGCACCGTTGCCGTTGGCCAAAAATGATCTTGCGTGGCGTAAATATTTAAAATGGGCAATTGAATATTGGCTAAAACAATTGCATTATTTTGCAATAAGAATTCCCCTTTGACCAAAGCATTATTTTGCACGCACTCTTGGGTAAATTCTAACAATGCCAAGGGGGATTGAGCAGGGCATTCTGCTGCCCAGGATTCTAAGGCGATAAAGATTTCATTTTCAAGCGGTGCTTCACGCGACATGGCACGACATTTTTTAACTAAATTATCAAAAGGAGCAATTTGGCGCAGAAAATGATTAACTAACCACCCTGGCACGGTTTGATCAAAAGTATCGAAAAATTGCTTAAGATCGATATAACGCAGCAGTTGAAAGATCCGATTATGCTTTACTTCAAAATCAACAGGGGTGACCATGGGGATGAGGCTTGCGATTTTTTCGGGGAAAAGTGCTGCATAACATAAACTAAAATATCCGGCTTGGCAGACTCCCATTAAATGAACCGATTGCTGGGACAAGTTTGCCACTGTATTCACTGCGAGATGAATATCTTCCAAAATATAATCCGCTAAACTTTTGGAAGCACTGGGATCGCCCCATTCTAATAAATACACGTCATTATTTTGCTCTAATAACTGGCGAATAAAAGAACGGTTAGGATGGAGATCTAAAATTTTCGGCGTATTCACTAAAGCGTAAATAATGAGGATAGGGGCAGTATTTGTTTGTTTTACGGGAAGGTAATGATACAGCAGCGAGCCATGGTGAGCATAAACGAGTTGTCTATCACAACCGGGTTGCAGCATGATGATATTCCAGGATCGCCTTATTCATCCATTTTCCAATGGCCTGCTGGATCAGCGGCTCGGCCAATAACGTGCCATACGCTTCTTCTAATGCTTTCATCCATTGCTCAAATAGCTTAAGCGGTGAGAGCTCTGCTAAATTATTGCACCACCAATGAAAAGAAAGTTGATACATAAAATGGCTGCTTGCCAATTTGATAAGATCCCTTTGAAATACTATCAAATCTGATATTGGATCTTTCCAGACGTTAATACCATCCATGGTCACGCCGCCCTCACATTTTACAAAAATGTAGCCCTATTTTTGAGATTCTATTCTGTCGTGTTGATTTCCTCAATCTCTTTCATACTCAAGCGGATCCTACCTTGACGATCAATTTCGAGCACTTTGACTTTAACCATTTGGCCAACGTTAAGCACTTGATTGACATCCGAGATCCGTTGATTTGAAATTTGAGAAATATGCACTAAGCCATCTTTACCTGGTAAAATCGTAACAAAAGCACCAAAATCAACAATTCGAGCCACTTTTCCTTCATAAATTTTATTGACTTCAACATCGGCAGTGAGTGCTTCAATTCTTCGCTTCACTAACTCGCCCGATTCACGATCGTTGGCCACAATATTAATAGCGCCATCATCATTCACTTCGATGCTGCAACCCGTTTCTTCGGTTAAGGAGCGGATCATCGCGCCACCTTTACCGATCACATCCCTGATCTTTTCTGGGTTAACCTTCATCATATACATCCGTGGAGCAAATTCCGATAACACGGTACGCGGTTCATGCAACACTTCGTTCATAATGCGTAAAATATGTAGACGCCCGGCACGCGCTTGCGCCAATGCTACCTCCATGATTTCACGACTGATCCCCATATTTTTAATATCCATTTGTAAAGCGCTCACCCCTTGCTCGGTTCCAGCCACTTTAAAGTCCATGTCACCTAAATGATCTTCATCACCAATAATGTCGGATAAAACAGCAAATTTATCTTCTTCTTTAATCAGCCCCATCGCAATCCCAGCAACATGAGATTTTAAAGGAACACCGGCATCCATTAACGCTAAGCTGGTGCCGCAAACACTTGCCATTGAACTCGAACCATTAGATTCGGTAATCTCAGACACCACTCGCATCACATAAGGGAATTTGGTTTGATCTGGCAACACGGCTTGTAACGCGCGACGAGCAAGGCGCCCATGGCCAATTTCGCGCCGTTTTGGACTACCAATCATGCCAACTTCACCCACACAATAAGGGGGGAAATTATAATGCAGCATAAAGTTTTCTTTCCTTTCGCCTGATGCACTGTCGATGATTTGCGCATCGCGACCCGTTCCCAAAGTCGCCACCACCACGGCTTGGGTTTCACCACGCGTGAACAAGGCTGATCCATGCGTTCTTGGCAGGACACTCGTTTGCACGGAAATGGGGCGAATGGTTTCGGTATCGCGGCCATCGATTCGGCGCTCACCGCGCAGAATACGACTGCGAACAATATTTCGTTCGATTTCAGAGAATAATTCAAGGATCTGATGTTCAGTGTATTCAGAAGTTTCGGTAACAAAGTGAGACAGTGCGTCTTTACGCAACTGCTTTAAGGTGTCTTGACGATGCAATTTATCGGCAATCAAATAAGCCTGCTCCACTTGAGAGCCCACACGCTGAAAAAGCTGATTGTAAACTTCTTCGTGGCGCAGCAGCGGCTGCCAATCCCATTTTGTTCTTCCACCCGTTTCCGAAGCCAGAGCTTCGATAGCTTTAATCACGATTTGCATTTTAGCATGGCCAAACATCACTGCTTCGAGCATGACGGATTCGGACAATTGATTTGCTTCGGATTCAACCATCAGAACCGACTTGGTGGTACCTGCCACTACTAAATCTAAATCGGAATAGCGCAATTCAGCAGCCGTTGGGTTAAGAATAAAATCGCCATTATAATAACCCACACGAGCACAGCCAATCGGACCATGAAATGGGATCCCAGAAATAGCCAATGCGGCAGAAGCGCCGATCATCGCTGGAATATCAGGATTAATCTCGGGATTAATTGACATCACCGTGGCAATGATTTGAACTTCGCTCATAAAACCGTCTGGGAAGAGAGGTCGAAGTGGTCGATCAATTAAACGCGAAATCAGTGTTTCGTTTTCGGAAGGACGACCTTCGCGCTTAAAGAATCCACCTGGGATCTTCCCTGCTGCATACATTCTTTCTTGATAATTAACAGTCAATGGGAAAAAATCACGTCCGCGATCTTTTTCTTCATTGCGGATCCCAACTACCGTGACCAGGACAACTGTCCCATCCATATTGACCATGACAGCACCAGAGGCTTGGCGCGCAACCACGCCTGTTTCCAAGCTGACATGATGATTTCCATATTGAAAAGTTTTAACGCTTGGCATCACAAAATTGATTCCCACAGAATTGATTCCTTTGAATAAGTTTAATTAAAGAGTTAACGGCGTAATTCTAAACGCTCAATTAAAGTTTTATAACTTGCTGGGTTGGTTCTCTTAAGATAATCCAGCAGTTTTCGGCGACGTGCGACCAAATTCATCAACCCTTTTCTGGAATGAACATCCTTAGGATGAACTTTTAAATGCTCCGTTAGATAATTAATCCGGGTTGATAATAAAGCCACCTGTACATCAGGAGAACCGGTGTCGCCAGCAAATCGTTGATAATCACCAACAATTTGGGCCTTAGCTTCAGTTGAAAAAGACATATAAACTCCTATTGGTCTTAGTATTTCTAGCTTACAAAGCCTACACGTTATATAGGCGGTTAGGCTTTATAAGTTTGAAATTGTACCACAGGTTTCTCTTGGGATGTCATTGACAACTTATATTTTTTCATCAAGTTGGGTGACTTTTTGTTTTTCCTACACCGCTGCCGCGGTTTGGGATTTTTATATATTCGACCCCATGTTTCGGCGCTCTTCGAGCGCCTTCACAAGGGGCTAAAATCCGACGCAGCTCCGCTGCTGAAGAAGTTAAGATCGCTTAAGTGAGTGGATTGTTCTAGAGAGCTTCGTGAACACTCTCGACTTTTTTAGCGAAGAACTCCTGCGCCTTTGGCAGCGGTAACAAATATTGTAAGCGTAAATCTAAGGGCAGCACTTCCAAGATCGGAAGCGTTGTCATCGGAAATTCCTGAAAAGGCGCTGACCATAAGCGCCGTAATTGTTGCACATGAGCACCACAGTTAAGAAAAGCCCCCATATCTTCTGCCAAAGTTCGAATATAGGTTCCTTTACTACATTCGACGGTAAAAGTTAAATTGATATTTTGTGCTCTTTCTAGGTTGTCTAACGTTAATCGAGAGATTGTAATCGTGCGCGCCGCACGAACAACGCTTTTACCTTGTCGCGCTAATTTATAAAGCGGTTGCCCGTGATATTTTAATGCAGAATACATCGGTGGGATCTGCTGATGTGTGCCATGAAAATGCGATACCAACGCTGCAAGATCATTATCAGAAAGTGGTGGAACAGGTTTGGTAGCAAGAATTTCGCCTTCGCTATCACCCGTGGTAGTGGTAACACCTAAGCTAATGGTAAATTGATAACATTTATTGGCTTCAAGCATAAAGTGCGATAATTTCGTTGCTTTGCCAAAACAAATAGGCAGCATGCCGCAGGCAAGTGGATCTAAACTCCCGGTGTGACCCGCCTTGATTGCATTGAATAAATATTTCACTTTTTGCAAAGCCCCATTAGAAGTTACCCCTAAGGGCTTATCTAATAACAAAATGCCGTCGATATTCTCCCTTGGCATAGGTTATTCCGAGGGTTTATCTGAAGGATTTTTTTTGGCAGGGGAATTTTCGCTGCAGGCTTCATCAATTAATCTGGAAATCCGATTGGCCTTTAAGGTAGTATCATCATAAATAAAATGAAGGGTTGGAATGATGCGCATTTTAATTTTTTTAGCCAACAAGCTTCGCAGAAAACCCGCGGCTTTATTCAAAGCTTTAATAGTTTCGTCGGCAGATTTTTCGGCCATCACGCTCACGAATATTTTGGCATGCGCTAAATCTTTAGAAACCTCAACGCCAGAGAGGGTAATCATTCCTACGCGTGGATCATTGATTTCTTGAATAATCATCAGAGATAATTCTTTTTGAATTTGATCAGCGACTCGATCGGTGCGACTAAAATCGCGGGGCATGTCACTTTTCCTCACAGTCATTTGAACGGGGTAGAAGCTGTCAACGCATAAGAACATTCTCAAAAATAGTGCTTATGCGTTCAGCCAAGGCGCAAGTCATTCGAGCAGCGCAGTTTACAGACGAGTAAATGAGCAGCGCAGAATGACTTGCAACGCAGGATCAACGCATAAGAACATTTTTGATTACGCTGTGGCAGCAATTTCGACCTTCTCATACACTTCAATCATATCGCCTTCTTTGACGTCGTTGTAATTCTTCACGCCAATCCCACATTCCATACCGTTACGCACGCTAGGAACATCTTCTTTAAATCGTCGTAACGATTCAAGGGCTCCTTCATAAATCACCACGTTATCTCGCAACACGCGAATGGGTAAATTGCGTTTGATGGTTCCGTCTACCACCATACAACCTGCAATGGCACCATATTTAGATGAGCGATAAACCTCGCGTACTGTCGCCAGCCCGACAATTTGTTCCTTAAATTTAGGACCAATCATTCCGGAAACCGCAGCTTTCACGGTGTCGATCACATCGTAAATCACGCTGAAATAATGAATCTCAATGCCTTCATGTTCCGCTAATTTACGTGCTGTGCTATCCGCGCGAACATTAAAACCAATGATAATACCTTTGGATGCCATGGCTAAGTTAACATCCGATTCGTTCAAGCCACCCACACCCTTGCCGACAATTTTAACGGCAACTTCTTCATTCGATAAGGCTTCTAATACTTCGGATAAGGCTTCAACCGATCCTTGAACATCCGCTTTTAACACGATATTTAATTGCCGCATGCCCGTTTCTTGCATTCTATCCATAAAGCCTTCTAATTTCGAGGCTTGTTGTCGTGCCATTTTCACTTCGCGGAATTTACCTTGTCTAAATAACGCTATTTCACGAGCTTTGCGTTCATCTGCAACGACGGTCATTTCATCACCGGCGGCAGGCGTGCCAGAAAGACCAAACACTTCCACTGGAATGGATGGCCCTGCAATTTCAACGGCTTTGCCGTTTTCATCTAATAAAACGCGCACGCGGCCATATTGGAGCCCGGTGATCATAATATCGCTTTTTTTCAAGGTTCCGTTTAATACTAATACGGTCGCGACAGGACCACGTCCTTTATCCAAACGAGATTCAATCACCACACCACTTGCTGGGCAATCAACAATGGCTTTGAGTTCTAAGACTTCTGCTTGTAACAAGATCGCTTCTAATAATTCGTCAACTCCAGCGCCGGTTTTTGCAGAAACACCAAGCATCATCGTATCGCCACCCCATTCTTCAGGGATCACGCCTTGCGCCACCAGTTCATTCTTCACTCGATCGAGATCAATTCCCGTTTTATCGACTTTATTGATGGCAACCAATAAAGGAACTTGCGCGGCTTTGGCATGCTGGATTGCTTCAATGGTTTGCGGCTTAACACCATCATCAGCAGCGACAACCAGAACAACAATATCGGTACATTTTGCGCCACGCGCGCGCATCGCGCTAAACGCAGCATGGCCTGGAGTATCTAAAAAGGTAATCATGCCTTTTTCGGTTTCTACATGATAAGCCCCAATATGTTGGGTAATGCCGCCTGCTTCGCCTGCAGCAACTTTCGCGCGACGAATATAATCGAGTAACGAAGTTTTACCGTGATCAACATGTCCCATAATCGTTACAATTGGCGCGCGAGAAACTTGTTCCCCTTCATGTGCCACCAACAATGCATCTTCGATAGATTGTTGCTTAGCAAGGATCGCATGATGTCCCATTTCTTCGCAGACTAAAATGGCGGTATCTTGATCTAACACTTGGTTAATCGTTGCCATTGCGCCCATTTTCATGAGGGCTTTAATGACTTCCACTCCCTTCACTGACATCTTTTGTGCTAAATCGCTCACGCTAATGGTTTCAGAAATGACGACATCACGTACCATGGGAGCGGTGGGTTTTTCAAAGGCATGCTTTTTAAGCGCAGGCTCTTCCTTTCTACCGCCCCTGCGTTTACGACGAACATGTCGGCCTTCTTCTTCGCTTTCAACATCTTGGATATCGCGAATTTTTTTACTAACTTTCGGTTGTTTTAAAGTCTTTTTAGACGGTGGTACTTCACGGTGCGAACGCTTTGCGTCGGCATCCTTTGCTTCAGGTTTGCCACGCTTATAAGCAGATTCTGCTTCCCCGACTGGCGGCGATACCGGCGCGGTGACTTTTTCAGCTTTTTCGGTTTTTTCGAGTGTCACTTCGGCAGCTTGTGTATCAACTGCTTGCAGCGATGCAGTGGTTGTTTCTTCGGGTGCTAATTCTTCAGCAAGAGGGGCTTCAATGGTTTCTTCTACCATTTGTGGCTCTTGAGTTTCGCCCTCTAATGGAGAAGTGCGCTTAACAAATTTTCGGCGCTTTTTGGTAACCACTTTAACCGTTTTTTTGCTGGTAGATCCAGGCATTTTAATATTTAATTCACTGATCTTTTCCCGTGTCACAGTAAACTGAGTAACACTTGAACCAGTTAATTTATCTTTGTCGCTGTGATCACTTTTGAGCTTTTCGAGCAGCTTTTGCTTTTGATCATCCGTAACGATGTGTTTCAGTTTTTCGTCACAAACAATTCCCGCAGCTTCCAACTGTTGAAGCAATAATTGAGGTGAGATTTTTAATTTCTCAGCGTATTCTTCAACGGTTACCTCAGACATGAGTCCTCCACCCTTGCTGCCTCTTTACAGCTTAATTAAACCAATGAGCTCGAGCAGCCATGATTAATTTGCCAGCTCGCTCTTCATTCATTCCCTCGATGTCCAAGAGATCATCTACGGCTTGATCGGCTAAATCGTCTCTTGTCATAATGCCCTTGTTTGCTAATAAATAAGCCAAATGCTTATCCATTCCCTCTACTTCTAACAAATCTTCCGCAGGGTTGTTTTCACCTATCCGTTCTTCTTCGGCAATCGCTTTGGTGATCAAGCTGTCTTTAGCACGTTGCCGTAATGCCGCCAACAAATCATCATCCATTCCTTCGACATCCATTAATTCTTGTGCAGGAACGTAAGCAATTTCTTCTACACTGGTAAAACCGGCTTCGATAAGATGTTCGGCAACTTCTTGAGAAGTTTGCAATTGCTCCATAAAAAGCTGAGATAATTTTTCAAATTCTTCTTGATCTCGAGATTGTGCTTGGTTTTGCGAAATCACATTGAGCTCCCATCCTGTAAGCATGCTGGCCAAACGTATATTTTGCCCATTTCGCCCAATCGCCGCAGATAATTGTTCTTCCGCTACCACCACATCCATCGATTTTGCATCATCGTCGATAATAATCGATGCCACTTCCGCAGGCGCAATCGCATTAATCACGTATTGTGCAGGGTTATCATTCCACAACACAATATCTACCCGCTCGCCGCCCAACTCACTGGAAACCGCTTGCACTCTCGAACCGCGCATACCCACACAAGCACCAACGGGATCGATACGGTTATCTTTAGCCAAAACAGAAATTTTTGCTCTCACGCCAGGATCGCGTGCGGCGCCTTTTAACTCAATCAAACCATCCCCAATTTCAGGCACTTCAATTTGAAAAAGTTCAATCAACATTTCTGGACAAGTTCGGCTAACAATGAGTTGCGGCCCACGTTGATCCAGTCGAACCTCTTGTAATAAAGCACGAACGCGATCACCCACTCGCACAATTTCACGCGGTAACATCTCGGTGCGCCGCAATAAAGCTTCAGCATTGTTACCTAATTCCAGAATGACATTTTCACGGGTAACTTTCTTGACCGTTCCCGCTATCAGTTCACCAATACGTGTGCGATATTCTTGCGCAATTTGATCACGTTTGGCAGATCGCAACCTTTGCATGATCACTTGTTTTGCTATTTGAGCAGCAATGCGGCCAAACTCCACCGAAGGCACAAGCTCGAGAATTTGATCGCCAATTTTAGCATCCTCTTTCTTTTCCCGTGCTTGCTCCAGAGTAAATTGCGCATCGGAATTGACTATCCCGATCACTTCACCATTTTCATCCGTGGCGTTTTCATCGATAACCGTCCAGGCACGGAAAGTTTCGTAGTCTCCGGTTGTACGGTTAATCACCACTTTAAATTCCCAATTTGCGCCATAGCGCTTTGTACTTGCTGATTCGAGTGCTGCTTCAAGTGCTTCAAAAACGATTTCTTTAGGAACGTTTTTTTCATTCGAAACAGCATCAACCACTAATCGTATTTCTGCATTCACCGCTACCCACCAATTTTTATGTCTGGAATAACCTTAGCTTTATCAATATCTGAATAAGTAAAAGCACATAACTTCCCATCGACTTCTACTTCAATACCTTCATCATTAGCAACCCGTAACCACCCTTTGAAATTATGTCTATTTTCGATAGGGTGGTTTGTTTTAAACGATATCATTTGCCCTATTTGTTGCTTAAAATGTTCTGGCGCAAACAGGGGTCTTTCTAATCCAGGAGAAGAAACTTCTAAGGTGTAATAGCCCTTTACTGCTTCTTCAACATCTAACACCAGATTAATTTGACGCGTTAAATCCACGATCTCATCGATAGTAATGCCACCGGGTTTATCGATAAAAATTCGAACCACGGTGTGTTTACCCCCTCCGGTACACTCCACCCCAACTAATTCAAATGGCGTATTCACCAATATGGGATCAATGATGTGGTGCCATTTTTCCTGTTTGTACATCGCCTTTATTCACGCCTAACTTTTACTTAAAAATAAAAAAGTGGGCACGCCCACTTTTTTGTTTTTATTTGAACATGTTTCAACCACTTGCGGCATCGCTTAATAAAAAACCCCATAAGGGGCTTAATATAACAAGTAGTTGGTAGCGGGGGCAGGATTTGAACCTACGACCTTCGGGTTATGAGCCCGACGAGCTGCCAGACTGCTACACCCCGCGTCAGGCGATACATAATATGCTAAAGC
>JBIOEB010000054.1:0-14207 GCA_044445585.1 Candidatus Berkiellales bacterium | reverse complement strand
GAAAAAACTCGAGGAACAAAAAAAGCTCGAGGATCAAAAGAAACTTGATGAACAGAAAAAACTCGAGGAACAAAAGAAATTAGAACAGCAAAAACTTGAACAACAAAAGAAACTTGATGAACAAAAGAAACTCGAGGAACAAAAAAAACTCGAGGAACAAAAGAAATTAGAGGAGCAGAAAAAGCTCGAGGAACAAAAGAAATTAGAACAGCAAAAACTTGAACAACAAAAGAAACTCGAGGAACAAAAGAAATTAGAGGAGCAAAAAAAGCTCGAGGAACAAAAGAAATTAGAACAACAAAAACTCGAACAGCAAAAGAAACTCGAGGAACAGAAGAAATTAGAGGAACAAAAAAAGCTCGAGGATCAAAAGAAACTCGAGGAACAAAAGAAATTAGAACAGCAAAAACTCGAACAGCAAAAGAAGCTCGATGAACAAAAGAAACTCGAGGAACAAAAGAAATTAGAACAGCAAAAACTCGAACAACAGAAGAAACTTGAAGAGCAAAAGAAACTCGAGGAACAAAAAAAGCTCGAGGAACAAAAGAAACTCGAACAGCAAAAACTCGAACAACAGAAGAAACTTGAGGAGCAAAAGAAACTCGAGGAACAAAAAAAGCTCGATGAACAAAAGAAACTCGAACAGCAAAAGAAACTTGACGAACAAAAAAAGCTCGATGAACAAAAGAAATTAGAACAACAAAAAATCGAGCAGCAAAAAATCGAGCAACAAAAACTCGAACAACAAAAACTCGAACAGCAAAAACTCGACCCGCAAAAACTCGAGCAACAAAAGAAACTTGATGAACAAAAGAAATTAGAACTGCAAAAAATCGAGCAACAGAAACTCGACCAGCAAAAACTCGACCAGCAAAAACTCGACCAGCAAAAACCAACAACCGATCAAGGTGTCAAACCAAAAGAAACCAAAACCGTCGATCAAGATGTCAAACCAAAAGAAACCAAAACCGTCGATCAAGGTGTCAAAACCGAAGAAATCAAAACTGTTATCCAAACACCCAATACTGAAGATCCACAGAACGTCGAGCAACAGCAAAAAACCACCACAACGCAAAATCAAGACTTCGATCAGGTTGTTACTCCAGACCAACCTTCAAATAAAGATAACTCTGGGGGCTTCTTCTCTACGTGGGAAGAATTTAATAAGAAATTTAATTCTTACGATATTGCCTATGACTATTTGAAATCTCATGGGTATTTGGATGAAGAGACTCAACCAACTCCCTCTATCACAATAGCAGACGTTCTTCCTGTCTCAATACAATTGAATTTTGATAAATTGGACCCCAAACAGCTTGCAGATAAACTACAAGAAGCAGATGCTAATGTTGTCAGCGCAAAAGCGGTGCTTGAAAATGCAAAAGACGATCTCAGTATTAAGCAAAAAAGTTTAGATATCGCTAAGGAAGAATATAATCAAGCCAGAGCTGCTTTATCTGAAGCGCAAAAGGATCCGGCTATCAAAAAGCAATTCCCTATTTGGAACCAAAATGAAAAAGATCCAACGTGGAGCTCTGCAGATGAAAGCAATAAACAAGCCGCAATAAAACAGCAGCAAATAGATAAAACTACCTTAGAAAATAAAATCTCCGAGGCAGTTCAGATCCTAAAGCTTGATACTTCTGATCCACAAATCATTCAATCGCAATTAACTACTCAGATCGAGCTTTTATCTAAAGAACACCAAAACGCATTCGAAACATTTAGCAATTTAAAAGCTAAATTTAACGACATGAGTTTTATGTCGAAATTTTTAGCGGGTTATAACTCCACTCCCGAATACAAAGAATTAGAAAATGCTAAAATTGCTTTAGACAATATAGATCTGCAAATGAAAAAGATTGAGGGGCTAAATAATCAAATATCTAGTCTTGAAAAAAGTGAAAAGGCGTGGGGAAAGCTTTCAGATCTCTATAGCGACGTCGGCAAGGCTGCACAGTCCTATGGCGAAGTTAAAACAAATTTTGGCACCGCACAAGAAGGTCATCTTAAGAGTGAACAGTCCTTACTCGAAGCAACCCAAACTTTAACGACGTTAAAAAAGCACTTGAGTCCAACGGAACCCGCTGATCATTCATCTCATCATACGGGGTCATTCCCCGAGAAGCAGGCAGGGTCAGGGCCAGCTTTACATCCACTTCATGAACATCATCAAGAAGTAAGCCATGAGTTTTAAAACGGCTTTATTATTTTCCGCCCAGTTGGTAAACTACCAGCAATGTGGTTAAAAGGAACTGAGATGTCCGTTTTTCGACGAAATAATAAATGGCTACTTCTGAGCAGCATGACTATTTTACTCGCCGTGTGCTTTTATATTTATTACCTATATGCCAGCTGGCGAACTCTTGGTACCGTTACTTTGCCTACCCCCGATTGTGAAGTATCCCATGGCCCGTGCGTTTCTACTCTGCCCAATGGCGATGCCATCGAATTACGAATTAAAAATACTCATATGCCAGTGCTCACTTCAGTGCAGCTTGAAGTCAAAACAAAAATCCCTGGTACTAAAAAAATATATGTGAATTTTAAAGGTGCTGAAATGAATATGGGAGAATTTCAGTACGATTTGTTACCTCAAAAATCTGGGATCTTTAGCGCCCAAACGATCCTTCCGACCTGCATATCAGATCAAATGGTGTGGCATGCGATCGTTAATGTAGAAACCTCCAACAAAAAATACGTCGCACCGTTTATTCTCGTGAACCAAAAGCCGCAAACATAGTCCTTTTGTGAGCCTTCGGCAACTGTGTGTGATTTATTTACTAATCGTTTAAATCGTCTAGCATCGCGTTATTAGATGTGCCCCCATTGTCGCAGTTATCCCAGGATAAATCTCAAGACTTGAGATCACAAAATGTGATCTGTGTAGATCCCCCTGCTAAGCTCATTTGCTGTAATTAAGCCAAAAGTTAAAGTTTTTGTGAAACTTTTGTTGCCTTGCCATGTCATACAGATATTAATGGAAAAGGAGATAATTATGACAGATTATACTGAACAAGAGATCAATAAAATAATTTCACAATTAAAAGATAAGGATGCTCAACAACTCGTTCAATATATTTTTAAAGGGGTAGAGCAGCCAGAACTTTGGAAAAAGCTGGGGAATGAAAATGCCTTTCGTATAAATCAGCTTCTTACTGAATACCTTGAGAAAGGGACGGCTGGTTTAAAAAACCCTCATTTCAAATATAAAAATTTGAATGAAGATCAAAAAGAACGATTTGATCTTGTTAGAGAGAAACTTAGTGATATTTTGGAAATTGCCGCAAAAAAACAGCAACCAGAATCACCTCGCGACAGGCTGCATACTCCTGGATACCAAGCAAAACAGCGTAGCCAAAAGGCATTAGATCGCCCTTCAGAATTTTCGTCCGAAGAAGAAAGCGAAGAGTACGAGAGTGCGGAGGAACCACTTGATCCTGTAAAAAATTTAAAATCAGAAGTGTATAATATTCTTAAAGTCAATCCACACGTGATGGATCTCATAAATACTTTGGCCTTAAAGACGGATGAAAAAATTATATCATTAATTAATGATGTTAATGTTGCAAAAAAGCTAAAACTTATGGACAAAGCAACCGCTAAAAATTTAATTAAAGAGCCACATAAAATATTAGCCTATGTTGAACATTTAAAGGAGATGGTAGATAAAGAGACGAGATTTAAACAAAAGAAAAAATAAGCTCTTTACAAATAGCCCCGGCGAAAGCCGGGGGAAGCGTGCACACCAAAAAGCTATGGCCAAAAGATGGTGTGCACGCTTCGCTTTGCACACCCTACGTTTTAAAAAGAGGCGCGCTATAAAGATCTCTTTTATGGAAAAAGAAGGCGCTAAACCCTCAACCTTCATTCACCCGCGGATTAAGTTTCCCCGAAGCATAATTTTCTGCCATTTTCTCTAAACTCAACGGCGTAATTTTTGATGCTTGCCCAGCCGTACCAAAGGATTCATAGCGCGCAATGCAGATCTCGCGCATCGCTTTAACAGCTTCGCCTAAATATTTTCGTGGATCAAATTCCTTCTTATTTGTCGCAAAAAAGCGCCGCAAGGTACCTGTCACACTTAAGCGTAAATCGGTATCAATATTTACCTTGCGCACCCCATGGCGGATCCCTTCTTGAATTTCTTCAACGGGCACACCGTAGGTTTCGCCCATGTCGCCACCAAACTCATTGATCACTTGCAGCCATTCTTGTGGCACAGAAGAAGAGCCATGCATCACTAAATGCGTATCTGGGATCCGACGATGAATTTCTTTAATGCGATCAATCGCCAAAATATCCCCGGTGGGTGGACGGGTAAATTTATAAGCACCATGGCTGGTGCCAATAGCAATGGCTAAAGCATCTACTTTGGTTGCTTTAACAAATCTTGCTGCTTCTTCAGGATCAGTCAATAACATGTTGTGGGTCAATGTTCCTTCGGCACCAGAGCCATCCTCTTTGCCGGCAATGCCGGTTTCTAACGAGCCTAAACACCCTAACTCGCCTTCGACCGAAACGCCACAGGCATGCGCCATCGCAACTGCTTGAGAAGTGGTCTTTACGTTGTAATCAAAACTGGATGGCGTTTTCATATCTTCCATTAGGGATCCATCCATCATCACCGATGAAAATCCAAGTTGAATCGAGCGCTGACAAACTGCAGGAGACGCACCGTGATCTTGATGCATACAAACGGGAATATGCGGAAATTCTTCAATGGCAGCTTCAATTAAATGTTTTAAAAAACGCGATCCAGCATATTTTCGTGCACCTGCCGAAGCTTGCACAATTACTGGGCTATCGGTTTTATCCGCCGCTTCCATAATGGCGCGCATTTGTTCTAAATTATTTACGTTAAATGCCGGAACACCATACTGATGTTCTGCAGCATGATCTAAAAGCTGCCGTAAAGTAATCAGTGCCATAATCTTTTTTTCTCCTCATACATTAGTTGCGGGAACAGTCAGAATTTTTAACGCATTGGTAAATCCACCTATGCCTAACACATCGCCTTTGGTTAAAATCACTTTATCACCAGGCTCTAAAATTTCTTGATCGACTAAGGTCGCTAAGGCATAACGCGATATTTCCCAAGGTTGATAACAAGTCAAATCAAACTCAACAGGATAAACACCGCGAAATAAAGTCACACGTCCGCACGTTTGTGCATTACGACTTAATGCATAAATGGGGATCCCGGATCGCACACGCGACATCCATAGCGCCGTTGATCCCGATTCGGTTAAAGTCACAATGGCTTTGATGGGCACATGATGTGCAATATACATCGCTGCCATAGCGATCGCCTTATCATGGCTAGAAAATTTACCCTCATCATTTTGAGGAAGACGCGGGCCTTTGTAACGTTCAGCCGCTAAACAGATCTCATCTAAACTTTTAACGACCTCAATGGGAAATTCACCGGTTGCAGTCTCTGCCGATAGCATCACGGCGTCGGTACCATCTAAAATAGCATTGGCAACATCCGAAACTTCTGCGCGAGTAGGCAAAGGATTGCGGATCATTGATTCCATCATTTGTGTTGCAGTGATCACGGCTCTATCGAGCAATCTTGCCCGATTGATGATATATTTTTGCACGCCTGGTAATTCGGCATAACCAATTTCAACGCCCAAATCCCCACGCGCCACCATGACAGCATCTGATGCTTCGATAATTTCATCAATATTGGTAATGGCTTCAGTTCGCTCAATTTTTGCAATTAAATACGGTGTGGTGCCTGTTGCAGCAATTAAACGCCTGGCTTCATGGAGATCATTCGCTCCCTTAGGAAAAGACAGCGCAACATAATCAACCTTTAAAGCAGCAATAAATTCAATATCGGCTTTATCTTTTTCGGTTAAACTTGCAGCAGATAATCCGCCCCCTTTGCGATTTAGCCCTTTATTACTCAGTAATCTGCCGCCCGTTTTAACCACACAATCAATGACCGATCCCTTGATCGCTTTGACGATTAAAATAATACGACCATCATCCAGTAAGAGTTCATCTCCTGCCATAATTTCTTGCGGCAATTGCGGATAATCTAATCCAACACGGGTTTCATTTCCTTCGTCACTTGGCCAATTCGCATCCAACTGAAAAATGGATCCTTCTTTTAGAACAATACCTGTAGGATCTTTAAATGCGGCAATTCGGATCTTCGGGCCTTGTAAATCGACTAAAATTCCAAGTGATTTATCTAAAGATTGCGCACAAGTCCGTGCCAACTCAATTCGCCGACGATGTTCTTCATGCGCACCATGTGACATATTAATGCGGACCAGGTTAGTGCCTGCATCAATCAATGCCAGCATCAACTCCGGTGTATCAGTTGCTGGCCCTAAGGTTGCAATAATTTTGGTTCGCCTAGGCATGATTAACCCCTGCGGCTTGGCGAGCATTCAGTGCTGCGACTGCTGGCAACGTTTTACCTTCTAAAGCTTCTAAAAAAGCTCCACCACCGGTAGAAAGATAAGAAATTCTGTTGGCAATGTTAAATTGCTCAATCGCTGCCAACGTATCACCGCCCCCGGCAACTGAAAAAGCTTGGCTTTCTGCAATGGCTAACGCCACGCTTTTTGTTCCTTCAGTAAAAGATTCATATTCAAAGGCGCCCACCGGCCCATTCCATAAAATGGTTTTTGCGCTGGCAATGACTTGCGCTAAACTTTGCCGAGATTTTGGCCCAATATCAAAAATTTTATCCAATTCGGTAACTTGATCACAAGATTTTATTTTAGTTTCTCGATCTTCAATGTTTTGTGCCACCACCACATCTTCGGGTAACCAAAGGCTTTTACCTTGGCTTTTTGCTTGCTGCAACATTTGCTTAGCGACCGGGATCAACGATTCTTCGTAAAGAGATTGCCCAATGGGGAAATTTAACGCTGCTAAAAAGGTATTCGCAATTCCCCCACCCACCACCAGAGTGTCTACTTTATCGAGCAAATTCGACAACAGATTTAGCTTCGTCGAAACTTTGCTACCACCTACAATGGCCACCACCGGATGTTTAGGATGAACTAACACTTGTTCGATGGCCTCTAATTCTTTTTGCAATAAAGGGCCGGCACAAGCAATTGGCGCAAATTGCGCCACACCACTGGTTGAAGCTTGTGCACGATGGGCAACCGCAAAGGCATCCATGATAAACACTTCACCCAACGCTGCCAGCTGCTTTGCCAAGCGAGGATCATTTTGCTCTTCGCCAGGTAAAAATCGGACATTTTCTAACATAGCCACTTCGCCCGTTTTGTTGATCGGCAAAGGTTGACCCAATTGAAATAAAGGGACTTTTTCTTGCAAACACATCCCTAAATATTCCGCAATAGGCTGTAACGTAAAAGCAGGATCAAAATGGCCTTCGGTCGGTCGACCTAAGTGTGACATCAGGATCACTTTCGCCCCTTGAACCAACGCATTGCGAATGGTGGGAAGGGCAGCATCGATCCGAGCCGTATGCGTTATTTTACCATTTTTCATGGGAACGTTAAAATCTTCACGGATCAACACGGTTTTATTTTTAAGATCGACTTGCTCCATTTTGAGCATGTTATTTTGCCTTCATCATTGCTAAAGCCGTATCTAACATTCTATTCGAAAAGCCCCATTCATTATCATACCATGCTAAAACTTTGACTAAATTCCCAATGGTTTTAGTTTGAGTCGCATCAAAAATCGATGAAGCCGGGTGATGATTAAAATCTACAGAAACTAACGGCGCTTCGTTATAAGCCAGGATCCCTTTTAAACTGCCTTCGGATGCTGATTTTAGAGTTTGATTGATCTCAGCCACACTCGGCGATTGCTGCAAGGTGACCGTTAAATCAACCACCGAAACATTAATGGTGGGAACGCGAATAGCAAAACCGTCTAATTTTCCTTTTAATTCTGGCATCACCAAACCAATGGCGCTGGCGGCACCGGTTTTAGTTGGGATCATCGAATGCGTTGCCGAGCGTGCGCGACGCAGATCGGTATGGTACACATCGGTTAACACTTGATCATTAGTATAAGCATGCACGGTAGTCATTAAACCACTGACGATATTAAACTTGTCATGTAATGGCTTTACCAACGGCACCAAACAATTCGTGGTACAGGACGCATTCGACACAATGCGATCGGTTGATTTAAGAATATGATCATTCACACCATAAACAATGGTCGCGTCTACCTCATTTCCGGCAGGGGCAGAAATAAGTACTTTTTTAGCTCCCGCTTCTAAATGTTTTGCTGCTTTATCGCGACTTGCAAATAATCCAGTACATTCTAATACCACATCAACGCCTAATTGCTGCCAAGGTAATTTGCTGGGATCACGCTCAGAAAGAACACGAATTTCATCGCCAGCAATAATTAAACTCCCATTTTCGCCCACCTTTACGATTTGGTTGAAACGACCATGTGTTGTATCGTATTGAGTCAAATGGGCATTGATATTGGTATCGCCTAAATCATTAATGGCAACAATTTTTAACTCACCTTGCCGATGATATTCGTATAAAGCACGCAGGATATTTCGACCAATTCGGCCGTAGCCGTTAATTGCTATTTTAATTGACATTTTTACTCCCTGCCTTTATCTCGCTAATTTTGTTCATAATATGATCGACCGTTACTCCCAAAGCAGTATAAACCTCTGCTGCAGGTGCTGATTCACCAAACCGATCGATCCCGATGATTCGCCCTTCTGGCCCCACATAGCGATGCCAGCATAAAGTGGCGCCTGCTTCAACCGCAATTCTGGTTGTCACGCTTTTGGGTAAAACTGCTTCGCGGTAAGAAGTTTCTTGTTGCTCAAACACTTCCCAACAAGGCAGTGAAACCACTCGGGCAGGAATGCCTTGTGCTTGGCAACGTTTAGCTGCTTCAACACATAATGCCACTTCAGAGCCGGTACTCAACAAAATAATTTGTGGAATTCCTTCACCAGGAAATAAAACATAACCACCGCGCTGAATGTTATTTAACATCTCTGGTGTTCGCGCCTGATGAGGAACACTTTGCCGCGTTAAAATTAACGCCGTTGGGCCATCGATGCGCTCGATGGCTGCACGCCAAGCCATCACCGTTTCAGTAGCATCGCACGGTCGCCAATTATGGATCCCTGGCGTTGCTCTTAACATCGTTAAATGTTCAATGGGTTGGTGTGTCGGGCCATCTTCGCCTAAACCAATTGAATCGTGCGTAAAAACAAAGATCGAGCGAATTTTCATCAACGCAGCCATGCGCACCGCATTGCGAGCATAATCCAAAAACGTTAAAAAAGTGCCGCCATAAGGGATCAAACCACCATAAAGTGCCATCCCATTCATCATGGCTGCCATACCAAACTCACGCACACCATAATGCAGATAATTTCCTGCAAAATGATGGTGACTGATCACTTTAGAACCACCCCAGGTCGTTAAATTCGATTCAGATAAATCCGCAGAGCCCCCTAGCAATTCAGGCAATAATTCACCGATACTTTCTAGCACTTGTTGCGAAGCTTTACGCGTTGCCACCGCTTTGGCTTGAGTTTGCGTTTGTTGGAGTAAGGTTTGTAAATGATCACTCCAAACTTCAGGCAGCTTTTTTTCACGGCGACGATTTAATTCTTGTGCCAGTGTGGGATATTTTTCTTGATATGCAGCAAATAATTCTTGCCACGTTTTTTGCAAGACTTGCCCTTTTTCGCGTGCATCCCAATTTTGTTGAATTTCGGTGGGGATCACAAAGGGCGGATAATGCCACCCTAAACTTTCACGTGCTGCGCTAACTTCGTTTTCACCAAGCGGAGCACCATGAACTTTTTCTTTGCCCTGTGAATTCGGTGCACCAAAACCAATGGTGGTGCGACAACAAATTAAAGTTGGCTGTGTCGTATTGGATCGTGCTTTATCAATAGCGGCTTTAACCGAGATCGCATCGTGCCCATCAACGCCGCGGATCACTTGCCAACCATAGGCTTCAAAACGCGAAGCGGTGTCTTCATTAAACCAAGTTTTCACTGGGCCATCGATCGAGATCCCATTATCATCCCAAAATGCAATTAATTTCCCTAAGCCCAATGTTCCTGCTAAAGAGCAAGCTTCATGAGAAATGCCTTCCATTAAACAGCCATCGCCGGTGAACACGTAAGTCCAATGATCAATTACAGCAAAACCTTCACGATTATAAGTTGTTGCCAAAATGCGCTCAGCAAGTGCCATTCCCACCGCATTGGCTAAACCTTGGCCGAGTGGTCCGGTTGTTGTTTCAACCCCAGGCGCACAACCATATTCAGGATGTCCTGGTGTTTTTGAGTGAAGTTGCCGAAATTGTCGAAGATCTTCAATGGTTAAATCGTATCCGGTTAAATGTAAAAGAGAATAGAGCAGCATCGAAGCATGACCATTGGATAACACAAAACGATCACGATTTAGCCAATTAGGATCACGCGGATTATGTTTTAAATAATCGTTCCAAAGTACTTCGGCAATATCTGCCATTCCCATCGGACTCCCTGGATGGCCGGAATTGGCTTTTTGCACGGCATCCATGCTCAACGCGCGAATGGCGTTGGCTAATAGTCGTCGGGAAGGCATCACCATAACAATAAACTCCTCATGTATACTCTTTTCCCGGGACGGCACAGAGGCCGTCCCCTACAGCACCAGACGGGACGACACAGAGGTCGTCCCCTACAAGCAAAATGGAAAGAGTATGTGTTATTAATATTACACAGTTAAAAGCTAAAAACAGGGCAAATTATAGCATCGATAGCGTTTAAATCAGAAAAAGATCAGTGGTTACCACGCCATTTGATCGAACAGCCCTGGCTTGGAATTTGATCTTTAGGGCCTTTCATCGTGGTTGCAATCATTCTCATCGCTTCCACCAATTCGCGTTTTGCACCACTAGGAGCAGGCTTAATGCCGCTTTCATCTAATCTTCCGCGATATTGCAGTTCAAAGTTGGAATTATATCCAAAAAAATCTGGTGTGCAAACTGCGCCGTATGCTTGTGCGATTTCTTGGGTTTCATCTATTAAATAGGGGAAAGAAAATTGTTGAGACTTTGCAACGCGTTGCATATTTTCGTAGCTATCTTCAGGATAATCAACGGGATCATTTGAGCAAATAGCAACGCATCCGATACCTTCAGCTTGTAGTGTTTTAACATCTTCTAGCAATCGCGGTAACACCGCTTTCACGTAAGGACAATGGTTACAAATAAACATTACCAATAACCCATTTTCCCGCGAGCAATCTTTCAAACTATAATCACGACCATCTACGCCTAATAAGCGAAAATCAGGCGCTTTTTTGCCGAAATCACAGACGGGAGGGCTTAACACTGGCATAACATTCTCCGAAAAGTAAAAAGGACACTATAATTAGCGATCATACACTCTTTTGACAACGGATAAACATGTCAAACATTTCCTTATTTACCTCTGAATCTGTGTCTGAAGGTCACCCGGACAAAATCGCCGATCAAATTTCCGACGCTGTGTTAGATGAGATTCTAAAGGTTGATCCTACTGCGCGTGTTGGCTGCGAAACCTATATTAAAACCGGTTTAGTTTTGGTGGGTGGTGAAATTCGAACGACAACTTGGGTGGATATTGAAAGCATCGTGCGTGATGTCATTAAAGAGATTGGTTACACAAACTCTGAAGTTGGTTTGGATTATAAAAGTTGTGCGGTGTTAAACGGTATAGGAAAACAATCACCGGATATCGCAATGGGTGTAGACGAAACTTCTGCTCATGAACAAGGAGCAGGAGATCAAGGCATGATGTTTGGCTATGCCACGAACGAAACCGAAACATTAATGCCCGCTCCTATTACTTATGCCCATCGTTTAATGATGCAACAAGCTTTGGTGCGCAAACAAAAAATCTTGCCCTGGCTTCGCCCTGATGGCAAAGGCCAAGTGACCATAAAATATGAAAATAGTCGGCCGGTGAGCGTCCACACGATTGTGCTTTCAACCCAGCATGATCCAGAGATCTCTCGCACACAATTGATTGAAGGCGTGATGGAAGAAATTATTAAACCCATTTTTCCTGCTGCATGGTTAAACAAACAAACGAATTATTATATTAATCCGACCGGTCGCTTTGTGATCGGCGGGCCGCAAGGGGATTGCGGACTGACCGGCAGAAAAATTATTGTCGACACTTACGGTGGCATGGCAAGGCATGGCGGCGGTGCGATGTCAGGAAAAGATCCTTCTAAAGTAGATCGCTCTGCTTCGTATGCGTTACGTTATATTGCAAAAAATATCGTCGCAGCAGGATTGGCCGATAAAATTGAAATTCAAATTGCTTATGCCATTGGCATTGCCAAACCCATTTCTCTTAGCATAGAAACTTTTGGCACTCACAAAATACCCGAAGAAAAAATATTGCAGTTAATCCAATCACACTTTGATTTACGACCCAAAGAGATTATTTCGAAGTTGGATTTACTGAAACCCATTTACCGCCCAACCGCTACCTATGGCCACTTTGGACGCGAAAATATTGGATTACCTTGGGAAAAAACTGATCTCGCATCAAAGCTGCGACAAGCTATTTGAGGAAAAATGCATGCCAAAGAACATCGCAACCCCCTCAGGCTCTGATTATTGGGTGGCAGATCTGCAACTGGCTGAATGGGGGCGCAAAGAAATTGCCATTGCCCATTCAGAAATGCCAGGATTAATGGCACTCAAAGAAAAATATAGCAAAACACAGCCACTAAAAGGTGCTCGCATTACCGGCTGTTTACATATGACCATTCAAACCGCCGTGCTGATTGAAACATTAATTGCTTTAGGCGCAAGCGTGCGTTGGGCATCGTGCAATATTTTTTCAACGCAGGATCATGCTGCTGCTGCTATCGCCACAGCCAACATTCCTGTTTTTGCTAAAAAAGGGGAAACCGAAAAAGAATATTGGTGGTGTATTGATCAAGCCATCATGGGAAAAGAAGGTTGGCGACCCAATTTATTACTCGATGATGGTGGCGATCTCACCAAAGTGATGCATGAAAAATATCCTGAATTACTTAACAATGTCAAAGGGATCTCTGAAGAAACCACCACCGGCGTGCGGCGTTTATACCAAATGGCTAAAAATGGCAGCTTAAAAGCGCCAGCCATTAATGTCAATGATTCTGTGACCAAATCCAAATTCGATAATCTTTATGGTTGTCGCGAATCCCTTACCGATGGCATCAAACGCGCAACCGATGTGATGATCGCCGGTAAAATAGCAGTTATTTTAGGCTACGGCGATGTTGGCAAAGGTTGCGCGCAAGCACTTCGCGGCTTAGGCGCAAAACTTTGGATCACCGAAGTTGATCCCATTTGCGCATTGCAAGCCGCAATGGAAGGGTATCAAGTGGTTACCATGGATGAAGCTGCTTCGCAGGGGGATATATTTGTCACTGCGACTGGAAACATTCGCGTGATCACCCATGAACATCTTAGGCAAATGAAAGATCAAGCCATCGTGTCAAATATTGGCCACTTTGATGCTGAAATTGACGTGGCGAGTTTAAGACAATATCCCTGGGAAAATATTAAACCGCAAGTAGATCATGTGATTTTTCCCGATGGCAAACGCATTATTTTGTTAGCGGAAGGAAGGCTCGTGAATTTAGGTTGTGCCACCGGCCACCCCAGCTTTGTGATGTCAAATTCCTTCACCAATCAAGTGCTGGCACAAATCGAATTATGGCAACATCCTGAGCGTTATCCATTGGGCGTGCACCACTTGCCCAAAATATTAGATGAAGAAGTTGCCAGATTACATCTAGATAAGATTGGCGCAAAGCTCACGCAGTTAACCAAAGAGCAGGCTGATTATTTAAATTTGGATCCGAAAGGGCCGTTTAAGCCAGATTATTATCGATATTAAGTAGTCAGCACAAAATTATAAAAGAGCATTTACTTCCTAAAATTGATTTTCCCGCGTTGGCCTTTTAGATACCCGTGATAATCACGGTAATCAGAGGAAAGCTTTCCAAGAAAAGCTTTGAAGCATATATGGGAATCAATAAATACAAATAGAAAATATTTTGCAATTGTCCTTTGCTATGTATATAACACTTGCCACGCCTTATTTAGCACTGCTTATTTTAACGGATAGGGATCTTTAGAAGAGCTAATTTAGCCTCTATCATTTATGACTCCTGATTATTTAACAAAAATTAACTATATAATAAGGTAAAGGGTTGCCT
>JBIOEB010000053.1:0-14336 GCA_044445585.1 Candidatus Berkiellales bacterium | reverse complement strand
TTGATAATCTTTGTTTACCAGTGATCCTTTACTTTCATCTTTATTGTCGATTGGCTGATAAATAACTTTTTCTTTGCTTTTTGGCGGATTTTCTTGGTTTCCAGTTTTGTCAGATTGAGACTTACTGCCATTGGAAAGATGTCCTTCGAGATCACTTTCGCGGATGTTGAATTCGGCATCCAAAGTTTGCTCTGCTTTATTTTCAGCCAGTTTCAAATCAGGGATCTCAATATCGGGAATAATTCCTTCCGCTTGAATTGAGCGTCCTGAAGGCGTGAAATAAAGTGCCGTCGTTAATTTAAGGCCATGATTATCTTTCAATGGCAACACAGTTTGCACGGATCCTTTACCAAAAGTTTTCGTGCCAACAATGAGTGCACGTTGATGATCTTGCAAGGCGCCTGCCACAATTTCGGATGCAGATGCTGAGCCGCCATTCACCAATACAATAATGGGTGACCCGTTGAGAATATCACCTTCATGGGCAACTTCCTTGATTTCAGATCCTGGTAAACGCCCTTCGGTATAAACAATTAAACCATCATAACCAAGCTTTGGCCCATTTAAGAATGCATCAGACACTTTTACTGAAGATTCCAAAATCCCGCCAGGGTTATTTCTTAAATCAAGAATAAGCCCTTTTAATTTATGATTGGATTCTTTTTGAAGTTGCATGATGCCATTCACTAAATCTTCACCCGAATGGGTTTGAAATTGTGAAATGCGAATATACCCAAAATATTTATCAAGTAATTTTGAACGCACGCTTTTTACTTTAATAATATCTCGTGTCATATTAATTTTAAGTGGCTGTGATGCGCCTTTTCGAATAATGGTTAAAGCGATCGAAGTTCCTTGATCACCACGCATGATTTCAACGGCTTTTTTAAGCGTCATCCCTTTGACTGGCGTATCATCAATTTTAATAATCAAATCACCCGTTTTAATTCCAGCACGTTGTGCAGGAGTGTCATCGATTGGGCTAATCACTTTTACAATGCCATCTTCCATGGTCACTTCAATGCCCAGGCCGCCAAATTTTCCTGAAGTGGTGGCGCGAAGATCAGAAAATTCATCAGGATCTAGATAAGCAGAATGCGGATCTAAACCAGAGAGCATGCCGCGAATGGCATTTTCGAATAATTCATTATCATTGACTGGTTTAACATAATATTTTCGGATCTGCTCTAAAACTGCAGTGAAGCGTTGTAAATCTTGAAGCGGTAAACTTTCTTTCCTTTCAGTTTCTTGGGCAAAAGATGAGGTGAAAATACCAGCTTGTAAAACTATGCAGAAAAATAATCCTTTGAGAATGCGCGGCTTCATCCCAATATCCTTTCATTTAATGTCAATCCCTAATGATCAAGTATAAACCGCCTTCACCATGTTGGCCTATATTTGCGTTAATAACGTATGGCCGGTCATTTCTGGCGGATGTTTGAGCCCCATCAACATTAATAGCGTGGGGGCAATGTCTGATAATTTACCTTCGCTGGTAATAAATTTAAGCGGTTTATTGCCAACATAAATGAGTGGCACTAACGATGTAGTATGTGCGGTATGTGGCTGACCATTTTCGAGATCTTCCATACATTCGGCATTACCATGATCCGAAGTGATCAACATTTGTCCTTCAACGGTGTTAAGCGCTGCAACAATTTGCCCAATACAATCATCCAGCGTTTCAATAGCCTTCACGGTTGCATTGAAATTCCCGGTATGGCCTATCATATCCGCGTTGGCATAATTACAAATCACAAAATCAAATCGTTGTGCGCGTAAAATGCTAGTTAATTTTTCGGTAAGGGCGATGGCACTCATTTCTGGCGTTAGATCATAGGTTGCCACTTTGGGTGATGGCACTAAAATGCGTTCTTCACCTTCAAAAGGGGTTTCTCGGCCACCGTTAAAAAAGAAAGTCACGTGCGCATATTTTTCCGTTTCGGCCAAATGACATTGCGTGAGATGATGATGTTGTAAATATTCCCCTAAAACATTAACATGATTTTCGGGTGGGAAAGCCACGCTGACTTTCAGTGTTTTATCATATTCGGTTAAGCTGACAAATTCACCTAAAACAGGATAATCCCCGCGAGGAAACTCATTAAAGGTCGGATGGGTTAAAGCATAAGTGAGTTCACGGGCGCGATCAGCACGAAAATTCATCATGATCACAATATCCCCATTTTGGATCATGCCTTTTTGCCCATGCTTTGAAATGCAAGTGGGTTTCACAAATTCATCCGTTTCTTGACGGGCATAGGCGAGATGTAAAGCTTCAAGGCCAGAATGCGCAAAAAAAGGTGCTTGCCAATGCACCAGGGCATCATAACAAAGTTGAATGCGATCCCAACGATTATCCCGATCCATTGCATAATAGCGGCCACTGATACTAGCTAAATGTGCTCCGGGAGTTTGTTGGATTATTTTTTCAAGTTTTTCAAGCGAAGAGGCAGCACTTTTAGGGGGTGTATCGCGGCCATCTAAAAAAGCGTGCACAAAAATAGGATGACATTGATTGGCTGCAGCCATTTTCAAACAGGCAAATAAGTGTTCTTGGTGGCTATGCACACCACCCGGTGAAAGGAGGCCAAGAATATGTACTGCTTTTTGCGTGGTTTTAGCACGAGCAAAGGCGTTTAATAAAATGGTGTTTTGAAAAAAAGTGCCATCGTGGATAGCTTTAGAAATTCTGGTGAGATCTTGATAGATCACTCTACCTGCGCCGAGGGTGAGATGCCCCACTTCTGAGTTGCCCATTTGCCCGGCAGGTAAGCCGACATCTTCACCGCAAGCAGAAAGCAGCATATGTGGGTATTGCTGTATCAGTGCGTCCCAGTGTGGTGTATTGGCTTTAGCAATCGCATTACCAGTCGTTTCGGATCGAACTCCCCAGCCATCTAAAATAAGTAAAACGACTGGTTTTTGATTGGTCATATGGAGATCCTCTTAAAAACTCCCAAAAATGATGCTTCGCACCGCTCGCATCTTCAAGTGCGTGCAAGTATATACCGCTCCCACTTGAAGATGCGATTTTATTGGCATTGGTGCGAGCGGTATATCTTGTTTGTATGCTGCGCGCGGAATAAATCCGCGCTTGCACCAAAGGGGGAGAATCGCGATTCTCCCCCTTTGGAAACCCCCATCGCGTAAGTGTTACTTTTTCAAGTGCAAGCGGTATATACTATCACCCTTTTGCGAGTGTAAAGGTTAGAAGCTTATGGAGCCGATCATCTCATTTCTGTTAGCGCACTGGATGTTGAGTGGCGCCTTCGTTGCGATCCTGATTTTGCTCGCTTTAAATGAGTGGCGGCAGCTTTCGTTAGGAATGAAGGGGATTGATCATCAAGAATTGGTTCACCTTCTGAATCATATTGGAGCAGTTGCTATCGACATCCGATCTCCTGAGCGTTACAACCAAGGACATATTCGCGGGGCCATGAATATTCCTCAAGAATCATTTGTAGATCGCTTAAGCTCGATAAGCAAATATAAAAACAAAATGCTTATTTTAATTTGCGCGACAGGTGTGGATGCGCCAAAAATAGGGCAGTTATTAACGCGCCAAGGGTTTACCCAAAAAGTTTATTTGTCAGGAGGCATGACAAATTGGGTTTCTAATGGCATGCCAGTGGTGAAAAAGTAACAATTTTTTTAACTTTAAGGAGTACATTTTAATGGCCGAGTCAAAACCGACCGAAGGACCTTTCTTTACCATTCAAAGAATTTATGTAAAAGATCTTTCCTTTGAAACACCACATGCCCCTGAAATTTTTAGGGAAGAATGGAAGCCCGAAGTGAATGTGGATCTGCAAACCAAAACCAATCGTTTAGAAGAAGATGTTTATGAAGTCGTGATCCATCTTACCGTCACGGTCAAAATGGGACAACGTGTTGCCTTTTTAGTAGAAGTGCATGAAGCAGGGATCTTTTCTATCAAAGGCCTAACGCAAGATCAATTAGGCCATGCACTGGGAAGTATGTGCCCTAATATTCTTTATCCGTATGCGCGTGAAACCATATCAGATGTTGTGATCCGTGGGGGCTTTCCACAATTACTGTTGGCGCCAGTCAACTTTGATGCATTGTATTTGCAGCAACTCGAAAAGCAAGGAAAAATGCCTGCAGGTGCCGTGGTAACGAAGTCGCAGTAATGATATCGCCGACTTTTTCTTTTTTGGTAATGGGTGCTGGGGCATGGGGAAGTGCCTTAGCCATCCATTTAGCGCGACGTGGACATCACGTGGTTTTATGGGGGCATTCTTCTCCAACCATGGATGCGCTCCTTAAAACGCGCAGGCATGAAAAATATTTACCGAATATTCCTTTTCCTGAAAATATTGCATTAACCAGTGATCTTAAACAAGCCTTTGAACTTGCGGGAAATCGTGCAATGGTATTGCTGGTGGTCCCCAGCAGCGCATTTGAGCAAATTACCCAGCAGTTAAAGCCTTTTTTAACGAAAGAAACACCGATTATTTGGGGCACTAAAGGTTTATCGGAAGACGGTGAATTATTTCATGTGATTTGTCGTCAAAACTGTGGTCCCAGGCCCTTGAGTGTTCTGTCTGGGCCCAGTTTTGCCATGGAAGTTGCTCGAGGATTACCCACTGCCACCACCATTGCAACCGAATCGCCTGTATTGGGTGAACAATTAGTTAATGCATTTCACAGTGAAATGTTTCGCGTTTATTTATCATCCGATTTGGTTGGTGTTGAGCTGGGCGGGGCAATCAAAAATGTGTTGGCCATTGCCGTTGGCATGTCAGATGGTTTAGGGTTTGGCGCTAATGCGCGTGCTGCGTTAATTACCCGCGGTTTAGCTGAATTGTGTCGCCTCGGTGAAAAAATGGGTGCACAAATGTCAACGATGATGGGCTTATCAGGCGTGGGCGATATTGTATTAACTTGCACAGATAATCAATCACGTAACCGACGTTTTGGTTTAGCATTAGGGCAGGGAAAAACCGCCGACGAAGCCGAGCGTGCGATTGCACAAGTGGTTGAAGGCAAAATGAATGTCAAACAAGTGATGCTATTGGCGGGAAAACAAGGCGTGGAATTACCTATTTGCCAGCAAGTTTATTCCGTTTTATATGAAGGGCGCACACCCAAGCAAGCGGTGATGCAGCTTTTAACTCGGCCGCCCAAAATTGAAACGGCATAAAATCCTATTGCGAAGTAGGAAAAACCTTCGCAAAATCATTCTGCCGCCACGCTTCATAAACCATCACCGCAGCCGTATTAGCAAGATTTAGACTGCGTTTTTCAGTATATTGTGGTAAGCGTAAAATATGATCCGATGAAAAGGTTGCTAATATTTCTTTAGATAATCCGCGGGTCTCTGGTCCAAATAAAAATGCATCATTGGGTTGAAAGCGTGGTTGAGTATATGGCGTTGATCCTTTAGCACTTAATGCAAATAATCTTGGAAAAGAGAGCGCATTTAAACAACTGGTCAAATCAGGATAAACCGCAATTTTAGCAAATTCATGGTAATCAAGCCCCGCGCGAAGCAGTTGTTTATCTTCTAGTGTAAAACCAAGGGGTTCAATTAAATGCAGCCCACAGCCGGTATTAGCGCAAAGCCGAATAATATTTCCGGTGTTGGGTGGAATTTCGGGTTGAAATAAAATGATCGAAAACAAAAAACTTGCCTCCTAGAAAGGAGGCAAGTTTGACATAATTTGGAAAGAGAATCAATTTAAAATAATGATCCAATCGCCACGGGGATCCCGCTTGCACGATGTTGTAAACGCTCGACTTCATTCCATTGAACGTTATAGCGTTGTCCAGTTTTTTCAACTGTTTTATGGATCATTTGACCGATATCGCGATAACTTGCCGCATATAATTCATTCGATAAAGGAACATGGGCTTCCATGTAAATTTTATTATCTAGTTTTCCAATTTTGGTTGGTTGATGAATGATATTTACCGGTGTACCTACTTTAACGGAGTTAAATAATTCGCCGGCATTTTCATTTGTCATCCGAATGCAACCATGACTACTGCGAACGCCAACGGCTTTCGGAAATGGCGTGCCATGGATAACAATACTGGTAAAACCAGTGTTCATTGCAAAATTGCCAAGGGGGTTATCACCGCCTGGGCCTTTGACTTTAGGAATAAATTGACCATGCGCGATATGCTCAGCCATGATGGAATCTGGCACCACCCATGTTGGGTGCAATCTTTTACGAGTAATTTGTGTTTTCCCAAGCGGAGTATTCCATCCTGCTTGACCTACACCAATAGGATAAGTTGAAACATGGGCACCATCAGAGTGGTAATAATACATTCGCATTTCTGCAAGATTAATAACGATCCCTTTTTTCTCAGTATCCGGTAAAACAAATCGGGAAGGGATCACTAATCTTTTGCCAGGCTGAGGATGCTTATAATCAACCCCGGGGTTGGCTTCTAGCATTTCATAGCCACCCATGTTGTAACGGATTGCAATGGTTGCAAGAGAATCGCCGGGCCTAACAACAGTATATTGAACATTACCCACAACGTTGCTATCGGGCATCATGATAAAGGTTAAGGCCAAGCAACTAGCTGGGAGCGAGAAAAGGGCGCCAATCCATAGCACAGTCGCGACAATACACTTCCTTAAGCTTGTCACTTTGATTTGATTTAGCATTGGGCACCTATTCATTTAACACCAAAAATATGTATGAGATCCATCGGCACTTCAACGCAAGAACTAAAGGCGATAGCTTAACATGGGGTATTAGGGAGAATACACCCTTTGGAGGGATTTTAACTTTTTATGGGGGTTAATTCCAGCTCAATATCGCGACATGTTGAATATGAAGATATTCTTCATCGACATTCACTGAAACGGCAATAGGTTTTCTTTTCTTATTTTCTAGATCCTTTTCATGAGGTTGACTGCTTTTAAGCGCATTGCTGCATGAAGGGATATGCATTGTTTTATGGGATTCAACACTTTGATAAGTATTCACGTTGGCCACCACTATTTAAAACTTAAGAATAAATAAAGTTTAGTTCATATCTTCCGATTCACCAGTAGATCATTTTAATACCATTCGTCAAAAAGTATTGCTTAAATGAAAGGATTCAATCATTAAAGTGTTATTGTTATAGATAAACATCATATAAGAGTTTGATATGGGCATCGGTCGTCAATTTCCTAAAGAAATTCAGTTGAATTTTCTTAATCTGCGCAAAACGTCAGGGTGGCACAACAACTGTGGCCTGCATTGTTTAACCCATGTTCTTGCCGAAAAACTAGAAAGCGGGGAATTACAACATCAATTTGCTGAAGATCCAGCGTATCAAGCACTACTTACCTCTTTTCAAGAATATTATGGCTTACGTCATTGTCCCACTTGGGATGAAATTAAATCATTACTGGCACGTTATGTTGTTCCCACCGATCGAGAAGCCATCTTGGGGCCAGTTTTACGCAAACATTTAGGTAAAATATTATTGCAGCATAAAGAAATACTCTGGGATACGTTAGGTTCTTCTGCCCTTTCAGATTACTTGCAAACCGGGAAAGTCAACGATGTGGCCATTCCTATTGCTCGGTCAAATCAACGCTTTTTTGGGCATATAAAAGCAAAATATGAAGAAAAAATGAGCGAACTTGAATTGCAGAGCACCACCCCAGATGAATTAGCTGCAGCAACAGCATCGCTTGCTAAAAAGAAACCTCCAGTGGAAGCAACAGAGATCAACTTGCAAGAGCAAATTCTTTTTATGCGTCAACAAGCGGCAGAGGCAGGTTTACAACCTGAAGCTAAAGCATATTGGTTAAGAGAAGGCTGCGAACGTTATGCAAGGCAAATGGGGGCGCTGAATCAATCTGAAATGGTTTCGGCGGATGAATTGGATTTGCTTGCTAAAACCTTGCATATTGGTTTAGAGGTTTATACCCATCGTTCGATCAATAAAGCAATTAAAAATCCCGATTTAATGCAAAAGACGCACGGCGCCCAACATCTTCCTGATTTCAAATATACCTGGCTTATGCGAGTTTATAATCGTGGGGTTCATTGGGAAGTAGAAGCAGCAGAATCTACCCAGGCAGAGCAACATAATCAGTATTATCCCGAAGGTGAAACCCAAGTGGAAGAGCGAATACTTGGCCGATTTAAAATTTTGGAAAGCGCAGGCATTGGAAGCGAAAATACCATTGCTGAAGAAATCAAAATTGAAATGGAATTAAAAAAGACCAGCGCTGCTGTCAAAAAACCGCATTTTGAAGTAAAGCCCTTACGAGAACTTGCTGAAATGGCCCTGAATAAATTAATTGATGATTTAGCTGTTTGGGTAGAAAAGGGTGAAATTTCTGAAGTGGATCAAGCCCGTATTTTTGAAAGCTATTTTGATCAATTGCAAAGAGCACTGCAAAAATCTCCCGATAAATCAGATAAAGTTCACGAAATTACCCAGCGGTTACACTCTGGAAACTTAAAAGAAATTAAAGAAGGCAGCCTGTTGGAGGAATTTTCCTTTAAACCCAGCAGGCCAAAACCCTAAGCTTTTACTGCATTGTAACCCCCTGGTAGTTGTTCCATGCAAAATTAGAGTTCTCAGGGAAGATGGCATATCTTCAGCCTCAGCCCAAATGTTTTAAAGCAATGGTGTGGTGCTATTGCGGCTGCAAAGCAGATTTTCTCTTAATACTACTTAAATGTGCTTTAGGCTTAGTGTCCTTATAACAAGGCATGATATCAGGAATAAATTTTCTATGGATACTATTAAAATTTTCTGGCCTTCTCCTGATGCCTTGTTGTATGGCTACAAAATCGTGGTTTTTAATATGCGTAGATAAGATGATTCCATATTTTAATATTTTTTCCGCAGTAGAATAAGAATCAGCCATTTTATGAGCAAAGTAAGTGAGGGTCAGCTGATCCATCTTAACGCTAGAGATACCGCTACCACTTAAATCGAAAGAGCTTAACAAAAATCTCTCCTCTGCTGTAAAGGGTAACTCGCTAAGTGTGGGCATAGTATGTTGAGTAAACAAGCGACAAACCTTTTGCAAACGCTTTTTTGCCTTGTTTGTAGCATAGGGAACAATGAGATCAATTGTTGCTGGAGTGACGATGGAAGCTTTTAAAGAGCGGATATTACCCCGGAGATCGACCGCAGAATAAGAAGCATCATCAGCCAGGAGCACCCTTTTTACCCCAGGATTTTGTTTAAGAAAATGACCGATCGCTGTCGGATCTAATCCTTCCATAATTATTAAAGGTTTAAACTCGAGATGTTTTAGCAATAAACTAACCACCCAAGTATTGCTTTTGGGTTCGGATAAAAAGGGTACGGCAAGGATCACATCCTCGCCCTTGATATTCTCCCTTTTGTATTCACTATTTAATTGTTGGGCACAATGAATGAGCGCAGCATAAAATTGAGCAAAATCGACATATTGAATATGATCTGTTAATTTTTGGGCGCAAGCACGATATTCATCGCTGTGTAATTCAATCCATTGTTGTTGTTTTTCTTTATCAACAGGATAGTCTTCACTGGGAATAGGCGGATCAATGCTTAGCGTATGATGATAATGGCCAGGGATAAGTTTACAGCTATCTATCAGTGTTTGGATGTCATGATCGCTGAGCGTTTGTGGGTCTTGGGTAGAAAATGATTTACTTGTGCCTTGAGCCATGCGTATTTTACCTTAAAAGTATATTTAAAACAGAGTATTGTAGTGATAAAAATAGTGTCGGTAAAGTTTCTTCTGAATTTTGACGCGGCGCCTTGAAAAAACGCTTTTTCAGCGATATCAAGTTGGATAGCCTGAATTCGAGAATTAATAAATAAGGGAGAGGCGAGCGCTGCGAACACGGATTTCGCAGCGCGAGTTTTGTTTTATTGTTTTTTAAACCTTTTATGTTCTCGCTCAGGATTTGCGTCAGTTTCTTCTCGCAATCTTTTTTCGCCAGCTTCAACTTGGGTTTGCCTTGCACGTGATGCACCCGCTATAGTTTGGGATGGTGCAGGTGGTGTTGAACTCGAGAACCAACCACTTATAAAATTAGCGAAGGATGGTAGAAAGGAATAAAAGGATCCTCTGGCTTCAGATTCTGATTGTGGTTTTGGCTGAGATCGTAGTTGCGGGGCTTGAGATTCTAGTTGCGGTGGCTGAGATCGTAGTTGTGGTTGTACTTGTGGTACAGGTTTTGGTTCTGGTTGAGGCAGCACTCGCGGTAGTCTTCGTGATACTATGCGTGCTGGTGGTAGAAATTGTGGAGGTTGTGCTTGTGGTATTTCACTCACCACTTCAGGGGCTTTCCTTTCTACCTCAATGGGTCGAGGTGGTGGTAAATCAGCTAAAGCACGGTCTTGTATTGGTTCTACACTTTTAAAGCCCTGTTTATCCGATAAAAGTGCTCTTAACTCTGAATCTTTACTTTCCTCTACGAATTTTTTAAAAGCAGGAGTGTTCACTTCACTTTCTGGTAATTGATTTTTAAAGTTTTTCAAAATGGTTCTGACAACTTCAAATTTTTCATGGGTGTACGCAGCAGTAAATGTCCTAATCACCATGTCTTTCATCGCTTTATTGGACAAAATGGCATCTACTGTATCGTATCGAGCAATATCCGCTAAGTGTTCCTTTGTTGCTTGATCCACAAAAGGTGAAATATCAAATTTATTCAATACGGCCAATAGCAGAGAAGCGTTTTGTTCTTTTAACGCATTTTTTAAGGATCTCTGTGCACCCCAACGTTGTATCATTACTTGCATTCTATTCCAGCAAAACAAATCCTCAACTGCTTCTTCTTCTTCACCTGAAAAATCAGCATACATACTTTCTTTTCTCTGTTCATCACTTGTCCATTCATTAAGAGGTGCTTTAGCCCTTACAACAGGTTTTTGAGAACGTGAGCTACCAGCGAACGCTTTCATGCCTGGATTCGAAAAAATAAAAGCCCGTGATTTTTCATCGGCTTCTTGCGCTAATTCTTGTCTGGCCTGCAAGGATACATGCGGTGTAATATCTCCAAATTTTTCATAGAGTGCTTCTAGCATAGGAAGATATTTATATTTTTTTGCTTTATTGAAGCATTTTTCTGCGCCTAAAGCTTCGATGTGTGCCTCTAGAAACTCTTTTTCAACGGTTCGTTCTTTAGGTTCTTTGTTATAAGCAGATATTATATAACCTCTATCTTCTCTCAATACTTTAAAATCTTTCATCGGTACGCCTACGTTATTAAATAATTTGGAATGGGTTAATCAGAGTGGCAAGTCAAAAGAATAGTAGCTTACTAATAATTTACCGTAATAGTCAATACTAAGTCCCGTCATCTGTCAGGAAAGCTGCCGCATTGAATTGGCAACAATTTGCGGGACGATAGGAATTGATGTAAGTCCTCTTATTTAAAGAGCTTGGGAATTATTTACGAAAATAGCGGATCCCCAGAAATTTAATTTGATAGATCATAACCCAGTATTGCATTAACTCGAATAATGTTGCGGCGCTAGCGAGGGTTTAATCTTTTTAACTTCTTTTTAGCTTTTATTTCAGCACTCTCTTTTTTTAGTGAACTTCCAACAGGACAAAAATCAGACAGAAAATCATATACCGAGGCAACTAAACGATCTTTGATTAATCGATAGTGTACATATTGACCTTCTTTTTCACTTTCTATCAAACCCGCACTTTGTAAAATACTCAGATGTTTTGATAACGCCGGCTTGCTTATATTGAATCGCGTGGCTATTTCTCCCGCCGTTAAGCTGGTTTTAGAGAGATAAGCCAAAATTTGCCGACGAATGGTCGAAGATAATGCTTGAAATACGTTTTTCATAAGAATATATTTAACTAATTAGTTAATTGCCTATTAATGCTCAAATTCTACCTTAAATTTTCAGATACGGATAGGGGAAAGGTGATATGCAAACTGATGTAGTAAATCGAGCTATTGGAGCCTATCGCTTAAAAAGGTTCTTACTTTACTTGCTATTGGATATTATTGCCTGTCTTGTCATTTATGCTGCATATAGCTTCTTTGAGGATGGAATTTGGGGTTTGGCGCTCTTCTCTGGTTTGGGTACAACGCTGACGGGCTTTCCTGCTATTATATTATCAGCTGAGTTTTTGTCTGCGAATGATGCTAAGCAAATTGATCCACGAAACGTTCCCAAGGTATTTACTCTTAAATCTCAACGCTTAAGATATAGCCAATTCTCGTACGGTATAAAAAGGTTCTTGTTATATTTAATCTATGATTTTACTGCTTGTATTGTTTATACTCTTGTTGCTCTTGCTTTTATCGTTGTGTCGCTAATTAACATATCATCCTCTGAATTCTATTCGCTCGTTTGGACATTGATTTTTGGAACATTGATTCTTGTAACACCGCCCATATTACTGTCTGCTTTGCTTTTAACCTTTTATGATGGTAGGCAGAGATGAGTAAGATTAAAGTTTACTATAATAGTGCCTGTCCGGTTTGTAACGCTGGCATTGCTAAGCAAAAACTCAAAACAACCGAATGTTCTGTGCAATGGATAGATATTCATTCGAATATAGCGTCAAGAAAAGACATCGCCAAGGATATAGAAACATTGCGAAAACAAATACATCTTATTGATGATAATCAACAACTCAAGGTCGGAATAGCCGCTTTTGAGGTTTTATGGCGACATTCACCCAAGGATCAATGGAAAGCAAAGATCATTGCTCTGCCAGTTATTAAACAGCTGGCATTAATGGGATATTTTATTTTTTCGCAGTTGCTTTATCAATGGAACCGCTTAAAAGGTCATTGGTGAAAATGGGGGGGGGGAATACTTGAAATTCTTTTTGGAAGGCTATCAAAATCGAAAATAATATATGATGGATTGGTCAATTTTAAGAAAATATTTAACACAAGCGCTGAATAGGTATCACATTCCCGGTTTATCCATGGCCATCGTGAAAGAAGGGAAAATTATTTTAAACCTCGAATTTGGTGTGAAAAATACTCTCACTCATGAACCTGTGACGCCTTCCACAGTATTTGAAGGCGCTTCTCTAAGTAAGCCTATCATAGCTTATGCAGCATTGAAGATGTGTCAAGATGGTATTTTAGACTTAGATAAACCGCTTAGTGCCTATATCACTGAGCCATACCAAGGAAATCCGCCCAATTTATCTTTAGTCACTTTGCGACATGTCCTTTGCCACACCGCTGGGTTTCCAACGGCGAACTTAAAAGTTGGAGAACCCTTGAGGTTAGCATTTTATCCTGGGGATCGCTTTGTTTATTCAGGAAACAGCTTTCGGTATCTTGAGCATGTGATGGAACACCTTGTTGGAGATATAGATCGATACATTCAAAACACTGTTTTTCAACCACTAAAAATGGCCGACAGTAGTTTTATTTGGAAAGAACAATATACTTCTCAAGCAGCAACCCCGCATGACTATCATGGAAAACCAACCGAAAAATGGAAGCCCAAACGACCCATCGCTTCATGCAGTTTACATACCACAGCAATGGATTTTGCAAAATTCATGATTGAGGTGATCCAAAAATCAAAATATAACAATCTTTCTCAATTACACAACATGCTAGAAAGCAATATAGGTATTGATAAGGATATTTCCTGGGGATTAGGTTGGGGGATAGAAACGACGCCTAGCAGGAATGCCTTTTGGCATTCTGGTGATAATGGCTTCTTCAAGTGTCTTGCATTTGGTGTTCAGCAAGAAGAGTTTGGATTGGTAATGATGACCAATGGTGCTAATGGTTTCAAAATTTGCCGTGATGTGATTGAGCACTCTAGTGGTGAGGCTCATCCTTTTATCAATTGGGAAGATTTTGATTCTGATGAGGTTAATGTCACAAATCCAGAGGGGGACCTGCTTTCAAACTGGTGGGAAGTATATGGGATGTAACCCGATGAGACAATTTAATCGCGCAATAATTTTTATATGTTGACTGTACGGTAGGCATGTTCAATATTGATCTTCATGCAATTGAACATGTTAGTATGTTCCAAAATATCGGTAAATATCAACGAATACCTATGTTTTGGAACATTTCGGGAATGATCCGCGCCTGCACCAAAGGGGGAGAATCGTTTAATAAAATTAAGGAAGCGATGGAATCAACCTTTACACAATTGGGTTTTAACGATAGGACAACTGGGTCTTCATTTTGAAGGTAGATTAAGTCTTGCGCTAAAATAGCCGCAGCGGTTGCCACGGCAGTGGTCTAGGAAGGTACAAACCGGGATCATAGGTAACACTTTAGACCGGGATCATAGGTAACACTTTTAGTTTGTTATCTTGAGTAAATAGGTATAGTGCATATCAATAAAGTGAGCAGTCGCCACGTTATGGCGTAGAGATTTAG
>JBIOEB010000052.1:0-14518 GCA_044445585.1 Candidatus Berkiellales bacterium | reverse complement strand
TTGCAGCCACACTAGATAAAATAAGCGTACATAAGGATAAAATAAATTTAAAATTGATTTTCATAACCCACCTATTTTATGTCACCAAAATTAACAAGCTAAGCTTATCTTTTAATATATCACTAAAATTAAATAAGAAAACTCTTGAACCATCAATAAAAGCTAAAAATCACCGATAGAATCAAGTTTTGATTTGACCTGATCCTCGTTTAACGGACATCAACTACAACATTGTATGTAAACGAAAAGGATTATAGAACACTTCGAGGCTACCCAATATGAAATAAGACGAAAACGGGGCACCCGTTTAGAACGGAGACTAACGGGACACCCGCTTTAGTAAATCCTACAAATCCTAAGATTATCAGGAATTTTACTGCAAAAGGGGATTACCCGGATGCCGCTAAATATTAAAGTAAAGCAAAACTAGAGGGATCATCAGCAATATCTAGCTGGAGATCATCCGTTGGCTCCGTGGATGGTTGAGGAGGTGATGGTTGAGGAGGTGATGATTGCGCTGGATATGCAGAAAGAAATGCTTGCTCAATAAAACTTCTTAAATATTGCTGTTGCTCAACAAGTGATGAATTCTCTTCCTTTGTATATTGAAGCAACAAAGCAAATTGCTCTATCTGCTCTTTAAGTTCAGATGCTCTAGCTTCTAATTCATTATCCGCTCTCTTTCTTTTTGTGCTAACAGTGGGTTACCGTGTATTTTAACGCCGTCTTTCATACCATTATTACCTTAGTGGATATTAATAAACTATAGGTAGTGTACTACATAAAATTAATTAAATCTTTGTAAAAAAGCGAATACAGAATGGATTTACGATGAGCAGTTATATTGTGCAGATAAATGGAATGAATAAAATTAAACCGGCCTGAAGGACTCTTCCACCAACCCTCTTAGTTCAACCAACTTCCCATGAAAAAAATGCGACGCCCCAGGAATTTTTAACAAACTCATTCCAGGTTGCAGTAATTTTCTGGTTGCAAACCAGTCATTGACTGCAGGTGGTGGGATCACTTCGTCTTGATCGCCTTGGATAATTACCCACGGACAAGACAACATCGGAATTTGATCAAATGGTTGATTGATCACGGAGGGTGCGATGCTATAGAGTTGCTCGCAAGCATGTTGAGCCGCACCCATGGCTGCAATATAAGCACCAAACGAAAAGCCCGCAAGCCAGATTTTCGAATTGGGTAACACGGCATCTACCCAAGCAAGCACCGCTAATAGATCCGCAGTTTCACCTTCAGAATGACCAAACTCGCCTTCACTTTTACCGACACCACGAAAATTAAAACGCACGGTGTGTAATCCTTGATTGTGAAAAGCACGTGAAAGAGTATAAACCACTTTATTATTCATGGTACCAAGATGTAGCGGATGCGGGTGACAAATCACCCCCACGCCACGGGGATCATTTTCGGCTGATAATGTCAGTAATTCTAAATGGCCTGCTGGGCCATCAATTAAAAAATGGCCTTCATTATTTGGAAAATTGCTCGGATTTTGCATTAACAAAATAATTATGCTGCCACGCGTTTAATACTGGCACCTAATTGTGATAATTTTTCTTCGATGCACTCATAGCCCCGATCGATATGATAAATTCTGTCGACAATAGTGGTGCCTTTAGCAACTAAACCTGCTAGCACTAAACTTGCCGAAGCGCGTAAATCTGTCGCCATGACGGGTGCACCGGTTAAAAAAGGTACCCCTTCAATAATGGCGGTATTGCCATTGAGTTGAATGTTCGCTCCCATTCGACGCAATTCATGTGCGTGCATAAAGCGATTTTCAAATACGGTTTCGGTAAGCGTTCCCGTGCCTTCTGCAATGGTATTTAATGCCATAAATTGCGCTTGCATATCTGTCGGAAATTCTGGATAAGGCGCAGTGCAAATGTCAACGGCTTTGGGCCTTTTGCCTAGCATATCTAAGGTGATCCAATCTTCGCCAGTGGTAATATGCGCGCCAGCTTCTTCTAATTTATGCAGCACGGCTTGCAAGATATCGGCTCGTGTGGCTTTAGTTGTAATGCGGCCACTAGTGATAGCTGCTGCAATTAAGAATGTGCCTGTTTCGACGCGATCTGGTAACACCACATAGCTACCGCCTGATAAACTCTCGACCCCTTCGATGGTAATCGTTTTGGTACCATGGCCTTCAATCTTCGCGCCGAGCATGATTAAAAAATTCGCTAAATCTTGCACTTCGGGCTCACGCGCCGCATTTTCGATCACAGTCGTGCCTTTAGCTAACACCGCCGCCATCATCAAATTTTCTGTTCCTGTCACAGAAACCGTATGAAATTTAATATTGGCACCCTTCAATCGACCTTTGACAGCGGCACGAATATAACCGCCTTCTACCACAATGTCGGCACCCATTTGTTGCAAACCTTCAACATGAAAATCCACCGGGCGCGGCCCAATGGCACAACCGCCGGGCAAAGAAACGACCGCCCTGCCGTGTTTTGCTAATAATGGCCCCAGCACTAAAATGGATGCGCGCATGGTTCGAACCAATTCGTAGGGTGCTTCAGGATGATTCACTCGATGCGCATCCACTTCGATTGTTAGGCCTTCGGAAATGGTAAAATCCACTCCCATTTGCCCAAGCAATTTCATCATGGTCGTCACATCGTTTAAATGAGGTACATTTTGGATTGTCACCGGAGAATCTGTTAGTAAACAACCCGCCAAAATCGGTAACACGCTATTTTTTGCACCGGAAATTCTGACTTCACCTTGCAGGGGGTTACCACCCGTTATTAAATGTTTTTCCATACTCTTCCCACTTTGCTTTTATGCTTTGTTGCCTGCGCTCTCTCGCCTTAGTCATGTATTAATTATACACTCCTGCGGCTCGAGAGCTCGGCGCCTCGCCTAAAAGCAAATTGGTTTGAGTATTTATCTTCCCACTTTGCTTTTATGCTTTGTTGCCTGCGCTCTCTCGCCTTAGTCATCTATAAGTTCATTTGGTGTTTTTGCTTTTATCGATAGCGCGTGAATATTACCATTACGAATATTATCGCCCAAGGCGCTATAAACATAACGTTGCCGTGCTAGTAAACTCATGCCTTCAAAATGAGTCGAAATCACTACGGCTTCAAAATGCCGACCATCCCCGGTGACAGTCACATCTGAGTCGGTTATTTTACTTTTTATTAGATCGCGAATTTCATCTGTTTGCATAAATTCTATATCTATTGATAACACAGCCCAAAAAACTGCCACATCATAGCTGAAGCGTAAAACGAAAGCGACTTAACGCTGCGCTAATTTTTGCAGACAAGGATCTTCTTGAAGAATCGAGTTGTTTACCTTATAAGTGGTAAAACCATATTTATTATTCGCTTCGGTCACCTTTTGAAAAGCACTAGGGCAAAGCTTCAGCACATTCGCCAAGCACAAGGATGCAGAGCCATCAACATAATTTTGATTCACCGTAAAAACATAATTTGGGTGCTTGCGTTTGAATTCATCAATGAGCGCTGCTTCGTTATAAATGGCATAACGTAAATAATCCGGTGTGGTCAATTGGGTATGTTTATAAAATAAACCATATAAATAACGCGACGGAACCCACAATAATTGGTTGGGATCAGAATAAATGGTGGCATAAACAAAATCGGCATCTTTATCAAAATAACGCTGCAAACTTTGACGCCCACCGGCGTATAAACTCACGCCTTTTTTACTTAAACCCACTTCTCTGACAAACATGATCCCCGCTATGCTCACGCTCAACCCTAAAGAAACAGCTAACACTGCTTTGGAAGGCAACGGCTGCCACCACCACTTGCGCTGCAATGTTGAAGGTAACGCTTCTTTACCCGCGGTGATGATCAAAAACGCAAATGCAATTAAATGTTGTCCTAAACGGAGTTGGTACGATCCAAACAAAAACCACAGCAAAAGGCTTGGGATGATAAAGAATATCACCATTTGTCGTAATAAAATTTCTTTACGACTGGTCAAAATGGCTAAGAGAATCAATAAAAACAACAATGGCTGTTGGAAAAAATATTTATTGACAGAATATGCTAATTGCACCCAAAGATCCCGATCGGCCCAGGATAAAATCAACACACCTTCATTATGATAAAATTGCGAGCCTTCACCGACTAACCAGCTTAATCCACCCCCAATGCATAGCAACATCAACCACAAATACGTTTTTTCGCTCGATTGTCGATAAGAAAACCACAAAAAAAGCGGCAACGAAAATAATGCCCATAACAATCCAGGCTGCTTAGCATGGGCACAAGTGATTGCACTCATCACCGACATAGCCGCAACGCTAGAGGAAATAGGCACACTTTGTCGACTTTGCCAATACAATGCTGCCGATACAATTAAACTACTTGTCATAATCGGATCGGCATAGCCATCGTTAAAAAAGTGGGATAAGCCTACGCCAAATAAAACAAAGAACAGCAGGAATAAATATGCTGGTGTTAATCTACCAAGGGTCATCCCAATTGCGTTCAATAAAGCAAAAGGAAAAACAATTAACGCCCCTTTCACCGGCAATTGCAGATCCCAATTGCCTAATAAGTGATAACAAAAAGCCAACAACTTGGGAAATAATTGTGGATAAGGGGCTCCGGTATGTGAAAAGTCAATTGGCTCCTGAAAATAGTGTTGAAGCGCCCAAAAATTCCAACTATAAATTTCATCGCCACGATCAAACGCATTGGTTGCTAATTTAATGAAAAAGGGAAATAACAATAATACATGGAAACCATAAACAAACAGTGTTTGCTTTGTCCAATAAAAGGGTTTCCTGACCACCACACGAGACAGACGAATTAAAGCAACACTGCCTAATATCACGGCAACGGATGTGACCGAGAAGGCATTAAAAAAACCAATGGCAATGAGTAACGAGGAAAGCAAATAAATGACAAATACGCTAAGAATGGGGATAGCAAAAGCCACTCGGGGATGACAAACTAACGTTGGCATCCAAGCAAGGATGGGGAGAAAGTACACCAAACCCCAAAGCAATAAACAATAGATGAAAAACATTTTCTATCAAGCTATTGGTAAGAAGTTATCGATCCCAGACACAAGGCTGAGATCACGCATTTGTTTTGGCATGTGAGTAAATTTAAGAACAATTTGATTTTTTTTGGCTACTCGCACGAGTGACATCAAAAAAGCAAGGCTGGCACTATCGCAGTGTGTCACTGCGCTTAAATTAACTACTAATAATGAATTATTTTTTGGCATGAAAGCCAAACTTTCCGCGAGAGCTTGCGTCACGGTATTTTGGGTTAACATGCCAGTTACCATTAATTCATTATGATGAAATTGAATTGTCATCTGTTTCACCGTAACGGCCTTTCATTATGGCGATGCAATCGCATGATCAAACCATTGAGCCCCTGTTGACGAATTTCGGTTGAGAATTGAGATTGAAATCCTTGTAATAAGCTAACGCCTTCAATGGAAATGTCATACACTTTCCAGGCATCGCCTTTATCGGCCATTCTGTAGCTGACTTTGATTGGCTGCCTGCCAGATTCGCGAATTAAACTATTCACTTGAACTCGCGATTTGGATCCCACGCCACCGCGAACAGGCAAGTATTCAATGCTTTGATTTTTGTAGGCTTTTAAGGTGCTGGCATAGGTGCGAATTAACAATTCCCTGAATTCAGCAGAAAATTGGATACGTTGTTGAGGAGTGGCCCTTTTCCAGGCATCACGCCCGACGACCCATTGTGACATGGCTTCCCAATCAATATATGGCACTAAAATGCGATCGATAATGTCATAAAGATGCTTTGGATGGCTGTGAATATCTTGATCATGTTGACGCAATTCCACAATGACTTCTTGTGTAAGTTGTTTTAACAATACATCCGGGGGTTCTTTAGCGTACGCTAACGGTGCTAACAACAGAAAAAATAAAAAAGGGATAACAGTAGCCCGAGAAAAAAATGTGCGCATGGTTAAGTTCCTTCTTTCTTTAATTCGTTTAATTTATTTGCTTTATGATGTTCAGAGCCTTCCCCTTCTGCTGGCCCGAGCCCACTTGCTTGAGTTGATAAAAACTTTTGCACTAATTGCTCTAACACCACCGCCCCTTCCGTGTCGTCAACCGGAATATGATCCCCACTTTTTAAATAATTATCACTAAAACCTGGCGTTAAGCCAATGTAATTATCACCCAATAATCCTGCGGTTAAAATGCTTGCTTTAGAATCGTTGGGGATGTGATTGATCTTTTCATTGATATCAATGGTCACTTTTGCAACGAAATTAGTCGGATCAAAACTGATTGCGTCAACGCGGCCAATGGTGACACCTGCCATGGTGACACGCGCTCGTGGTTTTAAACCGCCAATATTATCAAAATCAGCAGTGATCACATAACTTTCGCCTAAAGAATAAATTTGGCTAAGCCCGCTTACCCGAATTGCTAACATGGCAAAGGCAACAATTCCCAACAGAAAAAAAATGCCAACGGAGAATTCAATCCACCTTTTTTGAATCACTACAATCCTCCAAACATCATGGCCGTTAATAAAAAGTCCAAACCCAAAATCGCTAAAGATGAATACACCACTGTCCGTGTAGTTGCTTTACCGATGCCTTCTGACGTTGGCGGGCAAACATATCCTTGATAAATTGCAATCCAAGTCACCACAATTCCAAACACAATACTTTTGATAATACCGTTGAGAACATCTTCATGAAAATCAACGGAAGATTGCATATTCGACCAAAATGCGCCGTTATCCACGCCAAGCCATTCCACACCAACCATATGGCCACCTGAAACGGCTACACTGCTAAAAATTAATGCCAAAATGGGCATCGAAATCACTCCGGCAAAAAATCGCGGCGCAATAATTCGACGCAGCGGATCGATGCCTAACATTTCCATACTGGCTAATTGCTCTGTGGCTTTCATCAATCCAATTTCAGCTGTTAACGCCGAGCCTGCTCTACCTGCAAAAAGCAATGCACCAACAACGGGGCCCAACTCTCTCACTAAACTTAAGGCAATTAACTGCCCCAATGCTTGTTCAGCACCAAATTTCACTAGTACAGTATACCCTTGAAATGCTAATACCATACCAATAAAAAGCCCTGAGACAACGATAATGATAATTGATAACACCCCTACCATGTAAAGTTGGGGCAAAAGCAATTGCAGGCCTTTATAAAAACGAGGGCGACCAATAATCGATTGGAGCAGAAAAATTAAAGTTTTTCCAGCATTACGGACAAATACGATGCCTGTTCGACCAAAAGATTGGATAGACTGAATCAAAAGTTCTGAACTCCCAACAAATCACGTTCATAATCAAGTGCCGGATAATGAAATGGCACCGGGCCATCGGGTAATCCCTTCAGGAATTGTTGAACCCAGTCTGAAGAGCTGCTTAACAATTCTTTAGGAGAACCTTTACCCATCACCTTTCCTTCGGCAATCACATAAACATAATCGGCAATACTACAAGTTTCTGGCACATCATGCGACACGATGATGCTGGTGAGGCCCAACGCATCGTTTAGCAATCGGATCAATTTTACTAATACCCCCATGCCAATGGGATCTTGCCCTGCAAAAGGTTCGTCATACATCAGCAGCGAAGGATCTAGAGCAATTGTCCGCGCAAGCGCGGCACGACGCTGCATTCCGCCAGACAACTCACTTGGCATTAAATTTCGAGCGCCGCGCAACCCAACGGCATTTAATTTCATTAAAACAATGTCACGGATCAAGGGCTCAGATAGCTTGGTATGTTCACGTAAAGGAAAAGCAACGTTATCAAACACACTTAAGTCAGAAAATAAAGCCCCGCTTTGAAATAACATGCCCATTTGTCGCCGAACTGCATAAAGTTCATCACGATTTAAAGTAGGAATATTTTTACCGTCGACCAAAATTTTGCCAGCTTGTGGAAGCAATTGCCCACCAATAAGTCGTAATAAGGTTGTTTTGCCACTTCCACTTGGACCCATGATTGCCGTGATTTTGCCGATAGGCGCAGCAATTTCGACATTATCAAAAATAACCTGGTGATTATTGTTACCCCAACCAAAAGATAAGCCGCGAATTTCTACTGCGTTTTGTTGTGTTTGCATAATGTTAGTTCGTTAATACAGAATTTTTGATGTTACCATATATTAATTGTTTTGGGGTGAATGTAATTAGTTTAACGTCGATGGTACAATCTGGCTAATAGGTTACTGTTTTGGTAAGAAAACTAAGTAATGACAACAACCATCGAAAAAACAGCCAATGAAAAAATAACAAATCAAGATCAACAATTCATTGTCCAAGGCAAAAAAGTTATCGAAATCGAAGCAGAAGCAGTCATGTCTCTGGTCAACCGCATTTCGCAGAATTTTGCTAACGCCTGTGCTTTGCTGCTTCACTGCGTGCAATCAAAAGGTCGCATCGTTGTGATTGGCATGGGAAAATCCGGCCACATTGGTCGCAAAATTGCCGCTACGCTAGCCAGCACAGGAAGCCCCGCGATTTTTGTTCACCCTGCTGAAGCAAGTCACGGCGATATGGGAATGATCACCGAAATTGATACGGTGATCGCCATCTCAAATTCTGGTGAAACGGAAGAAATATTAACTATTCTTCCATTGATTAAACGCTTAGGCGTTCCTTTAATTACTTTAACCGGAAATAACAATTCCACATTGGCTTCTTGTGCGACCGTTAATTTGGATATCAAGGTTGAGAAAGAAGCTTGTGCACTTGGTCTTGCGCCAACATCAAGCACCACCGTCACTTTGGTGATGGGCGATGCACTGGCCATTACCTTACTCGAAGCACGAGGCTTTAGCACGGAAGATTTTGCTTTATCACATCCCGGTGGCAAGTTAGGTCGCCGTTTATTACTTAAAATCGACGATATTATGCATTCGGGTGAAAATATTCCGACTGTCATGCAACATGCTAGCGTTAAAGAAGCATTAATCGAAATGACACGTTGCCGTTTGGGAATGACCGCTATCGTCGATGAAAAGCAAACTCAAATTGGGCTATTTACCGATGGCGATTTACGTCGTGCTTTTGAAAAAAACATCGATATTCATAACACTCCCATTACCGAGGTAATGACCCAAGGGGGTAAAGTCGTTGAAAAAGGCATACTGGCTGCTGAAGCACTTAGAATGATGGAAACCAATAAAATTAACGGACTCTTCGTCGTTGATAAACATCGTAAACTGATCGGTGCTTTAAATATGCATGATTTGTTACGTGCTGGCGTCTTGTGACAATTTCATATCGTCGTATTGGGTTTTACCTGTTGATCTTAAGTGTTGTGCTCATCATTTTTTTCTTATATATCCATTACACTTCAAGTTGCGAAGCATCATTGAAGTGTACTCAATGCGATGGGGGTTCCCCAAGGGGGAGAATCGCAATTCTCCCCCTTGGGTGCAAGCGCGGATTCATTCCGCGCGCAGCATTCAAACCAGAGATACCGCTCGCAACAATACTAAAAAAATTGCAGCTTCAATGGCGAGCGGTATTCCCTCGACGTTATTTTTCTCCCTCGACACTCAATAACAGCATGATCGAAGAAGCCATGACGGGCGTTTTTGCCGAGCATTTTGGTGAGGATGGTTTACCAAAACAAGTGATCTCGATGCAATCGTGGTATCATTATAAAGGCGAAACCATCACGCAAATGATGGAACCTTGCTTAAAAGTTTACCACCCTGATGGATCTTGGTGGGATATTTCAGCGCACCGTGGACAAGGTTATCAAAATTCGATTGCTGGTAAATTAGCAAAAATCCATTTAACGCATGGCGTGGTGGTCAAACAATCAGGCAAAAATCAAGGTGATTGGTGGAATTTGAAAACACAAAATTTATTGGTTTTTCCAGATAAACAATTAGCACAAACTCCTGATCCAGTGGTAGTCAATTCCCCTGGAATTGATATTCAAGCGGTTGGGATCCGTGCACATTTAGACAATCATACGGTTGAATTTTTACACGCGGTGAAAACGCAATATGCAAACACACAATAGAACTTCTTTATTCTTTTTTATTACTTCATTGGCGATGTCTGCTGAGATTTTTGCAGCGTCCCCATTAGGGGATTTATCCACGCCCATTCAAATCACTTCCGATCACGCTTCGCTAGAAGAGCTCAAAAAAATAGCGATTTATGAAGGCCATGTTATTTTAACGCAAGGATCACATCAACTACAGGCAGACACGCTTACCGTTAAAAAAGAGCTGAAAGATGGCACTAAAGTGATCACGGCCATTGGCAAGCCAGCGACTTTTAGCGGAAAATTAACGAACGATCCTGCGCCGCTCCATGCCAGTGCCAATACCATCCATTATTATCCGGATAAGCAGTTGATTGTGTTGGAAGGTTCGGCCATATTAGAGCACGAGCAAGATAAATTCCAAGGCCCTTCCTTAAGTTATCAATTAGATAAGCAAGTCATTACGGCCACCAAACAAAATAATGAACGGCCAACCATCACGATCCATCCTCGAGCTTAAGTTATGCCCAATATTTTACAAGTGTCACATTTACGAAAAACTTACAAAAAGCGCGAAGTCGTCAAAGATGTATCGTTGCAAGTCAAATCGGGAGAAATTGTCGGCTTATTGGGCCCCAATGGTGCGGGAAAAACGACTTGCTTTTACATGATCGTCGGCCTGATTTTTTGCGATGGTGGTCAAGTACATTTAAATTCCAACGATATTACTTTTGCACCGATGCACGTTCGTGCAAAATTAGGGATAGGCTATTTGCCCCAAGAAGCGTCGGTTTTCAGAAAGCTTTCTGTCCAAGACAATATTCTTGCCATCCTTGAAACGCGAACCCTCGCTAAAAAACAAAGGCTGCAACGCCTTGAAGAATTACTCGAAGAGTTTCATCTCAGCCATATTAGAGATCTAATGGGGATTAGTTTATCGGGCGGAGAGCGCCGTCGGGTAGAAATTGCGCGCGCCCTCGCCTGTGATCCAAAGTTTATTTTACTGGATGAGCCTTTTGCAGGAGTGGATCCTATTTCGGTAAACGATATTAAAGCCCAAATTGAACACTTAGCCAAAAAGGGTATTGGTATTTTAATTACTGATCACAACGTAAGAGAAACCCTAAATATCTGCCAAAATGCCATTATTGTGAACCACGGACAGGTTATAGCCAGTGGATCCGTCAATGATGTCCTTGATAATCAGCAAGTACGTGAAGTTTATCTTGGCGAAGCCTTTACTCTCTAATCACTCTAAGCGAAAATCGTAGAGAAGGCCGATGACTGATATATAGGGACATGATCTGAAACCGTCGCTCCAGTTACGATTGGGCAATCAACTGACTATGACGCCTCAGCTGCAACACGCTATCCGTTTATTGCAGCTTTCTTCTGTTGAGTTGCAAAGAGAAATTCAAAGTGCCTTGGAAACGAACACGATGCTTGAACTCGCCGAAAAAAACCAAGAACACGACATTCCATTTAACGATGATAATAAACGATGTTGGGAATATAAAATGGATGTGCAAAAAGCCAAACATACCGAATTTTCAGGAAACGCTGTGGAGGCCTTAAACTCAAACCCTTATTCCCTCAAAGATCATTTATCATGGCAAATATCCCTTGCTTCATTAGACGAAACAGATCAATTCATTGCTGAAACCATTATCGATAGTATCAATGAGGACGGTTATTTAACCACTTCGCTTGACGAGATAGCTGCAACTTTAAAAATATTTGCAATCACTCATCGCGATGTTGAAGCAGTATTAACATTAATACAACAATGTGATCCGATTGGCGTGGGGGCAAGAAATATCGGCGAATGCTTAAAACTGCAACTACAATCTTTACATGAACACAGTCACATTCCTTTTTATGATAAACTCTGTATTTTAGTCATGCAGCACCTTGCGTTATTAGCGAAGCGGGATTATCCCACGCTACGTCGTCGTTTAAAAGTTTCTGCTGAAGATTTAAAAGAAATGATCCGCATCATTCATACCTTAAATCCCAGGCCAGGTACCGCTTTTGGTCAAAAATCCGAAGAATATGTATTTCCCGATATATTTACCTATAAACAAGAACAACAATGGGTAGTCGAGCTCAATCCCGAATGCACACCTCCTCTTCAAATTAACCGCGACTATGTTGCATTAATTCGTCGGGCTGATCTCAGCAAGCAAAACCAATTTTTAGGGGATCAACTCAAAGAAGCACGGTGGTTTTTAAAAAGTATCCAAAACCGCAATGAAACATTATTGAAAGCCACTCAATGTATTGTTAACGCCCAAGTTGATTTTTTAGAAAAGGGTGAAGAATATATGCAACCCTTAAGTTTACAAAATGTTGCGGTGGCATTAGGGCTACACGAATCGACCATTTCAAGGATCACCACACAAAAATACATTCACACACCGCGTGGCACTTTTGAATTAAAATACTTTTTTTCAAGACAACTGTCGCAAGAAACCGGGAATGATTGCTCAGCGACTGCCATTCGGGCGTTAATTAAAAAAATGATCTCTCAAGAAAATCAAGCGCAGCCGTTGAGCGATAGCAAACTCTCGAAATTGCTAGCGTTACATGGTATTCAAATTGCACGTAGAACCGTTACGAAATATCGTGAAGGGGTGAAAATTCCACCGTCGAATGAGCGAAAACAATTATGCTAAGGTGTTTTATTTTTATTAAGATAAGGAAATAAAAAATGCAAATCAACATCACAGGTCATCATATTGAATTAACACCCGCATTGCGTGATTACGTTAATACTAAAATACAAAAAATTCAGCGTATTTTTAATAATATCACCAATGTGCATGTCATATTATCCGTGGACAAAAAATTTCAACAAAAAGCTGAAGCGCGCATGAATATGGCCAGAGCAGAAATCATTGCGGAATCGGAATCAGAAAATATGTATGCCGCTATTGATACCATGATTGATAAACTGGAACGACAAGTGGTTAAGCACAAAGAAAAACTCAACCAACACGGCAACGGTGAGGAAACATTCTGAGTTCATGCAGACTATTTTAACCCCTGAACGAACACTGTATTCAGTACGGGCACATAGCAAAAAGAAAACCTTTGAATTGATTGCGGATACTATCGCTAACAGTGTTCCTTCGTTACGAGCCAATCATATTTTTGATGCCTTAGTGGCGCGCGAACGCTTGGGCAATACGAACATCGGCAATGGGGTTGCTATTCCTCATGCGCAAATAGAGCAATCCGAGCAAATCATCGGGTGTTTTGTGTTACTCAAAGATCCCATTGATTATGGTGATGATCATCAAAGTGTGGATATGTTAATTGCGTTGATTTTACCACCGTCTGAAGGCTTACATCTTGACCTGATATCCTCGATTGCCGAGCTATTCCAACATGAGAATTTTTGTGAAAATTTACGACAAGCTACATCGGCGTTAGATTTATATGAAAAACTTATTCATGCACCTTCTAATATGAGTGGAGTAAAGTAAATAATGCAATTGGTAATCGTCAGTGGACGATCGGGATCCGGGAAAACCATTTCTTTACATGTATTAGAAGATTTAGGATACTATTGCGTTGATAATCTTCCGGTAGACATGCTCCCGAATTTAGTTGCAAAATTACAAGTAGATCATCCGCGTTTAGCCGTCAGTATTGATGCGCGTAATTTACCTACCAACGTTAACCTCTTAAAAGAAGTGATCTCTGAACTACGTCAACCGGATTTACATTGTGACATCATTTATTTAGATGCAGATCATAAAAGTTTATTACGACGCTTTAGTGAAACCAGACGTCGCCATCCTTTATCTAATGAAAATGTTTCTTTACAAGAAGCTATTGAGCAAGAACGTGTCCTGCTTAGCCCTTTAGCCAGCATGGCAGATATCACGATTGATACCAGCTATTTAAGTCATCATCAATTATGTAGTCTTATTCGCGATAGAGTGGCTCGAGAAAACACCAACAATTTACAATTGCTTATTCAATCGTTTGGGTTTAAAAACGGGATGCCTGCGGATGCCGATTTTATTTTTGATGTGCGTTGTCTCCCAAACCCCTTTTGGCAACCACAATTGCGTGGCTTAAGTGGCAAAGATAAAGCGATCTGCGATTTTCTTCAAGCAAGCCCAGATGTTGAGCTCATGATCAACGACATTATTAAATTCTTAGATAATTGGATCCCGCGCTTTGAAGCAGATAATCGCAGTTATTTAACGGTCGGCATAGGTTGTACCGGTGGCCAACATCGCTCGGTTTATATCACCGAGCAGCTGATCGGCAAAGCGCAAAAACTGAAGATGAATGTGCAGGTAAGGCATAGAGACTTACAAAATATTCAATAAATCAAACTGCTGTTGCCATTCTTTAAACAATGACAAACTCACCCCACTTCCCCCACACACAATCACCACAATAGAATGAAATTGCTGCAATACGTCTCTTTTTTCATAAATCACTGCTAACGAAGCACCACAGGCTGGTTCAACCAATAAACGATGATCATCGGCAAAG
>JBIOEB010000051.1:0-14721 GCA_044445585.1 Candidatus Berkiellales bacterium | reverse complement strand
GTGTTAAGATCTGCTTGTGCGTCCGTTCTAAAAGTAAGTTGCAATTCCTCTAGTTTTTTCTGCGCTCCGCCTAAAGTGGCTTCTAGCTTAGGGATCGAAATTTCGGTTTGTTGTAAATCGCCATTTAATTCATTTACTGTTCTTTCAAGACGTAAAATGTCTACTTCTGAAACCGCCCCTTGTTGCAAAAGTGGTTTGGTCATTTTTAATTCTCTGGTAACAAGATCTAAGCTTCGTTGTAATTGCTCTTTTTTCTCCCTCATTCCAATGAGTTCTTGATTGTGTTGTGACACTTCGTCTTTAAGAATATTTAATTTTACTTGCAACTCTTTTTTACGTGATTCATATAAACTTCGCTCTTGATTGACAACTTGGGGATATTGTTCTTCCAAAGACTTCGGAAAAGTTAAATCAGCGCCATGGGTTTCTGCCGTCAGTCGTTCTATTTTGGCTTTCAATGACGCAGTTTGAACTTCTCCTTCCTTCAACGCAGAAGTAAAACGCGTATCGTCAATGACCATTAACACTTCTTTGGGCTGAACCACCTGCCCTACTTTGACATGAATTTCTTTAACAATACCACCGTCTAAACTTTGAATCACTTGCATATTTCGAGAAGGGATCACTTTTCCTTGCGCTACTGTGACAACATCTAAGGTAGCAAAATTTGCCCAAATGAGGGCGACCAATAAAAATACTGCTGCAGCAATTAATATAAAATGGTAAACAATGGGGATCCCCTGCCTCATCGCTGCGCTGGTATCGGTCATATATTCAAGATCGACTTCTTGAATATCAGATTCTTTTTTCATTTGTTTTAGCTCATGAAAAATTGATTTTACTTTATGAAAAAATTTGATTAATTGTTGATAAGCTAAAATTGCTGAGCTCTTTAATTTTTCAAGTTTATTTCGCATGAGACTGTAATTTCCCCTCTGCTAATGCTTTTAGCACTAAATCTCTTGGGCCATCGGCGATAATTCTGCCACTATCCATTAAAATTAATCTATCTACCAACGAGAGTAATGATCCCTTGTGGGTGACTAAAATAAGTGTTTTATCCTTAGCCACTTCCGTGAGTTGGCTTTTAAAATTTTCTTCGGTTCGATTATCCATCATATTCGTTGGCTCATCGAATACCAGGATGGGAGGATCCAATATCAAGGCTCGAGCAATGGCAACGGCTTGGCGTTGACCGCCCGATAATTTTTCGCCTCTTTCGCCAACAGGCATATCAAACCCTTGCGGATGCTTGGCAATAAACTCGGTTACTCCTGCAATTTTTGCTGCTCGTAACACGGCAATATCATCCGAAAAAGGCGCGCCAAAAGTAATATTATCTTTGACGGTTCCATAAAATAACGTGATATCTTGTGGCACATACGCAATATTTCTTCGCATCGAAGCCGGATCGAGCTGACTGATCTCGGTGCCATCCATCAACACAGTGCCCTGGTTGGCTTGATATAACCCTAAAATAAGTTTTTCGATCGTCGTTTTACCCGAGCCAATACGGCCGATAATGCCTACTTTTTCTCCTGCAGCAATATGAAAAGAAATATTGCTTAATGCAGGAACCGCTTGACGCGGATATCTGAAAGTCACATCTTTAAATTCGATATCTCCCTTGAGTACTGGACGATGCAGCGGGGTTTTGCCGCGCAAGCGATCGGTTGGCATTTTCATTACATTATCTAGTGAATGCAGTGCTGCCATCGATTGATGATAACGAGTGAGTAACCCTGCAAACTGAGATAACGGTGCCAGCGCACGCCCCGTTAAGATGGTACAAGCAATTAAGGCCCCCATAGTCATTTCATTATCAGAAATTCGGTTAACGCCTAAAATGACGACCAACACCCCTGCCAATTGCTGCACAAAAATAGAAATATTAATCATAGTCAGGGACAACCCTCGCACCTTCGTGCCTATTTTGGCTGCCATCCCAACGGCATGTTCCCATTTTCGCTGTAAAGGGCTTTCTGCAGACAGGCTTTTAATGGTTTCAACACCGGCTAAGGATTCAAATAACATGGCATGTTTTTGTCCAGAATAGCGATAGGATTCTTGCACTGCTCGACTTAATGGCCGTTGAATCAAAAATCCTGCAAAAATAACAATCGGAACGGCTAACAGTGGAACCACTGCTACATAGCCACCCAATACATAAATAATGACAATAAAAAAGAGAATAAAAGGCAAATCGATTAAAGTGCTAATGGTTGTGGAAGTAAAAAAATCACGAAAAGAGTCAAATTGCTGCATATTATTAGCAAAATTCCCTACGGATTCCGGCCTTGCCTCCATCCGAATACCCATCATTTGCTCGAATATTTCAGAGGATAAAATAACATCACTTTTTTTAGAAGCAATATCGATAAAGTACCCACGAAGCGTTTTCATCAGGAAATCAAAACAAAAAACAATAAAGACACCAATGGATAATACCGCCAAGGTGTCCATGGCATTATTGGGAACAACCCGATCGTAGACGTTCATCACAAAAAGTGACGAAGCAACAGCAAAAATATTAATAAAAAAGGAAGCTAACAATACTTCAGAATAAATTTTCCAAGTACTTGCCACGACGCCCCAAAACCAATTTTTGGGCCGCTCTTTAAACCCTTCTTCGGTGCGTAAATCAAAGCGATAAGTGGGCCGCGTAAAAATGGCATAACCGGAATATAACGTATTTAATTCTTCGAGCGAAATGATATGCTCACCTGATCCTGATTCCGATTCGATGATCGTCGCCGTGCCTTCTGCATCATTTTTTGCAATTAAAATACATGCTTGACGATTTTTAAGTAATAAGATTGCAGGCAACACCAAAGATGAAATATCGGCAAGTGCACGAGACACAATTTGTGCTGAAAGGCCTGCTCTTGCAGCGGCGCGGATAAATAATTCTGGCGTTAATTTGTTATCGACTAACGGTAACCCTGCAATTAATGTTTCAGGAGAAAAAGGGTGATGTTCTAACCGTGTTAATACGAGCAAGCAACCCAGCAAAGGATCATGCGCAATATGATGTGGGGGTGGCACTTGCCATTGTTGGTCCAAGTTCATTTGTAAGGTTTCATTGATATCGGGTGGTAATGAATGTTTGTTCTTTTCTTCTTCTTCACTTCTGTCTTCTGTGGGCTTCATGGCGCTCGCTCTTTCACAACAAAGTTAATCCGATACAATATTTTGGGACGGGGGAGGATGGCAGTCTTGGCTATATTTTATTTTTATTTTCAGTGTTTTGCAAGTTCGTCGACTCAGCATTTTCCGGATATACTTCATTACCAAGATTATCAAGAGGTTGCAGTTCGTCATCGTCTTCTTTCCCTTGATTAAACAAATATTGCCGACGTTGAAAATAAGCATCGCGAACAAAAGCATATTCATCCAGTGCAACTACATCAATTACGGTTTCATTTCGTAATAAACGTGCTCTTGTGTCAATGATGTCGATGCCAAGCAATATACAACGCCAATCTGAATCTACCCAAGGCCAAATACTCAATGCAGCATAATCAACTACAAAACCAATACCATCTCTAAACGTGCTAGGCCCAAGGAGAGGGAGCACTAAATAGGAAGAATTTTTGTAACCCCAATGATACAACGTTTGGCCAAAATCATTTTTATGTTGTTCAAGCCCTAAACTATCGGCAACATCAAAAAAACCTAACATTCCCAGAGTAGTGTTAATCAAAAAGCGAGTGGTATCATGCACCGCATAAGCTGGCCGAAATTGCAAAATATCATTTGCCACATTTGGAATTTCATTGAGGTTATCATAAAAATGACCGATTGAGCCTTGGATTTCTTTAGGGATATACTTCCAATACAAAAATGCAACCGGTTTAATAAGACCGCGATCAACGGTACGATTAAAACCATACACGCCACGATTAAACGATTCTAAAGGATCTTGAGGGTTTGGATGTGGAACTTGGGCACAACTCACTATCATCATGTTTGCAACGCTAATAAAAATAAAACACCTAATGCGGCGCAACATGCTCTTATCCATATTAATCATATTTTAATTTAATAAGTTTAGCCGTAGAGGGTTTTGGCGGCAAACTGAGTTTGCGCCAATATTTTATCCCCCGCAAAAAAAAAGCCCTGTGAGACAGGGCTTTTTAGTTTTAGTTTGTCTACCAAACAACTTGTCCGCGTACACCGAACACGTTGATATCATTATCATTTGGTAAGTCTGCACGAACATAGTTCGCCAAGAATCTAACGTTTTCATTAACGTACCACGTTACACCCAGCGTTCCATTATGCGCTGAACCAACCAAATCTTCTGGGAAAAGACCCGTGGTAAATGATCCTGGATTATCAGGAACCACTTGAGTAAAGATCGGTGTTTTAGCGATAGCTTGATTGTCAACAAGATCGATAAAGTCGTATCTCGCTACAACTTCCCAAGCACCTTTCTTAGACTTCGGAGTAACCGTGCCGAAGGTACCGCTATCGAAGTCATATTCTTTTGTTTCCCCAGTCAAGACATAAGAAGCTAAAATGTAATAGCCTCGATAATCTTGCGAACCGCCAGGAATGGTAGGATCGGTTGGGAAAAAGTCAGGACGTTTCACATTAACCCACATGTATTCACCTTGAAGAATGAATGGGCCGGAACGCGCTGCCAATTCACCACCCCAAACTTGATAACTCTGAGAAGAGTTGGGAGGAATATTGGTAGTAATGTTGGGCGACTCACGATTACGAACTTCCATACCTGCGGTGAAGTTAACATCGTTAGCATATTGATGAAGCCTTTGATACCGTCCAGAAAGACCGGCATGATAAACGGTTACGTCGTCATGAACTGGTGAGAAAGTAATACGACCAGCAACTGCCCAAGGATCACTTCCTGGAGCACTGCCATTAGGGCCGGAGCCTGGCGCACCAATCACAGCAGGAAGCACATCACCAGATTGCCCAATTCCTGATCTTGGGTTGTAAAGCGCACCAGCGGCTGTAAACATACGGCCATGCCATTCACCATATAAACCTATACCATAGTCTGGCGCGAAAGCATCAGATGGCATCGATAATTCCATGGTAGAGAGATCGCTCGCGCTCGCCCAGTTTTCTAAACCGAATGGAATACTGACTTGACCAACTGCGCCCCAAATGTTGTCACAAAAATTGTAACCAATGAAAGCTTCGCCAAATTTAGAGTTACCACCGTTGCCCACAGCATCGATAAAGTCAAAATCTAATTTATAGACCCATTTATCGCCAACGCCGCCCTTAAAGGTGACACGTGCGCTACGAATGTCAGAGCCATCAGGGAAATTAGTGACGCTATTATTATCATCACCTTCATCGTACCAAGCTTGGTCGATGAATAATCGTCCACCGAGCTTAAACCAAAAGTTTTTATCCTCTACGTTAAAAACTTCGATTCCACCATCGGAGTCAACCGTCATGCTACCCGCGGCGAATGCAGGACCCGACGCGACGGCACTCAGGCCCGCCAATGCCAGCAAGGCTAATTTATTATTTGTCATTTTGCTCATCTACAATCTCTCCCATTGGAATGCATAACGGTTGAAGCTGCTCCTTGAAAATTAAAGCGCTTTATATAGTACAACCTTGCATACTATAACGCGCTAAGCATACAACCTCAATACAAAATTAATTGTTGTCTAATAAAATATTAGGACGAACAATCTTACCAAAGAATTATCAAACTACAAAACTATTAGTTACAAAAATGTTCTTATGCGTTGATCCTGCGTTGCAAGCCATTCTGCGCTGCTCATTTACTCGTCTGTAAACTCCGCTGCTCGCCTGACTTGCGCCTTGGCTGAACGCATAAGCCCTATTTTTGATTGCTTCTATTTATTTTCTGAGCGCCAGTACCCTTCAACAGAGAAACAATTCCAACCCCAGCGCAGCCATCTTACCAACGAAAAAGCTAACCATAAAGCCCAAAGTAACATCAAAATGCGATAAATATACATTGGTAGTGATAAAACCCAAGCTCGTGGTAACAAATTAGCCGTAAGATCTTGATACCAACGAAAATCGAATTTATCTGTCAAGGTAATATACGCCCCCTGCAATTGCATTTGCGGCAATCCCAATAAACCATCCGCTATGCTTGTAAATAAACTAACTATAAATGCAATGGTTAACAACACGATGCCAATTTGCATCCATTGAAATAATGATGTGCTGATGCTTAACGAGAAATTTTTTCGACTCTGCATCACGATAAACCAAGCCACAACAAAGATTGCTGCCAGCGGAGTTGCCAACGTTAGGCCAATACCTAATAAAAACCACTCCCAACTTTTTAAGGGTGTTAAACCAGATTTTCCTAACCCAAAAGCAACCAATAATATAACCACCAAAATACCCCAAAATAAAACAGCCGGCCCAATCGCTGGGCCACCTAAAAATAATATCCATCGATCTTGGCTTAACTCTAAATTGATCTTTGCATTGCCACTTGGCAAATTAAGATCTACAACTGGAGTACGATAATTTGTAGATATTCCGCTAGGGGTTTGCCATTTTATTTCAACAGTTTGTCGACCAGGGTTGATCGGTACGATGATCTCGCCTTCTTTTATGTTAATGGGTTGACTGATCTCATTAATCAGCACATCTTGTAGAGCAGAATTTTTCGGAATATATATAGAATGATTTGTACCTTGGGTTGCACGCGCAGCAAACCTGAGGGTGCTGCTCGCAAGATGCTCTCCTGGGATCACGAACAAATTGCTTTCATCAATAGTGACTGTACTGCCCTTGATAGCTTGCGGACGAGTAATATTAATCCTCAACTTTTCTGCTGGCCAAGGCTGCCAAGTGGGTAACCAACCCCTGAATTGCTCCTGCTGATGAATAAAAGGGATCCCTTCAAAGTTTGGGTGCCACATGGTCGATGCATTCAGCTGCCATATTTCTTTAATATTGATTTCATTTAATGCTGTTAGGGCAATGGTTGGTTCGACTTTTAAGTGCGATTTCCATGAAACAATTTGTTGGTTATCTGTCAATGAGATAAATACTTTGCCGTCTTTAATCTCGACATTTTCAGATAGCGGCGCTTCCCCTTTGAGTAACGGAATGGCCACACTAATAGCCCCTTGAAGCGGTGCCACTCTTTGGATTTCGTTAATAATTTCCCAATCCACGCCCAACGAAAAAGTGCGTGTCAAAATTACAAAAGACGGGATTTTTCCTGCTTCAAAAGAAGGTGTCGCAATTTTGTTTTCTGCCTGCTTTTGCACCCGATTAAAATAAATATTTTCCCCTTGCAAGCGATGACGAAATAGTCCACTGACTTCCCAACCTTGCGCTTCAAAAGTGATCTCCTTGGGTTTAAGTGGCGTTTTAATTTCAAAGTGGTTTTGATCGCCAATCGGGCCTTCTAACACTATTTCATGAACACCCTCTTCTAATTGCAGCCACAACTGCTGGTTTTCATCTAATTGCAACTGGCTAGCAATGGCATTATCCACCAACACCGATCGCGGCATCCATTGACCCAATTTACTCGGAAGTGGGATCGCCGTATTTGCTGCCATATGTGCCATGAACCTAATCGTCAGCTGATCTGGCACGACTTGAACGCGCATCGCCGCAATCTCACCACATTCAGGTAAACAGGTTGGGCCTTCCGTCAACCGATTTCTTAATTCCCCTAACATGGCATCACTCGGAAAATCTGCAAAGCTGGTTGCAGGGATAAAGCTAAATGATCCACCCAAAATAAATATTAAAAACAAGCTCAGCAGTGACTTGTTACTGCGCTCTGTTAGCGAGGTGGACCCATCCTTTTTATTTTGCTTAGGTTTCCTTGCATAAGCATATACGAGCAAGGCAATTAAAATGACTTGCAACCATTTTAATAGGGATGTGACAATGCTCGGTAAAATCCACAATTTAATGGATTGCGTTTGCAGTACTGGGCCGTTCCAATTTAATTGATAGACATTCCAATGCCAAGTGGGAATAGCAGGTCCGGTTTGAATTTTAGCGTTGGGATCATATTCTTCTAAGGGGCGAACAGGTTGTTTTTCTTCTAAGAAATTTCCTTTCATCAATGGCCGTAATTTTTGTTTCGGCATTTTGACCGCTTCCTTCATTGTTCCAGGAACAGTAAGCGCTTGCGCCATAGTGGCTCTGGCAGAAACTGCAATCGGATAACTATTCGGGGGCGCTAACTGTGGATAAATAGCCGTTCTGACTTGTTGCACCATAAATGGCACAGCAATGATCACCAGCACGGCAAAACTTGCCCAAAAATAATAAAGCGACCATTTTCGTGCTCGCCCAACCGGAAGCACCGTTAATAAAGCATAAATTGCAGCTAGGTTTAACCAACTAAAAATAGGCGCATGGGGTTCTTGATAGATTAAGGTCAATGTAATTAATGCGACGATGCCCCATCTTAGACCCAATAATTTTAAGGTAGCGGTTGCAAAAATTAAGACTAAGAAAAAATCTAATAATGTCCAACTTTGTACCCAAGCATGTGTCGTGGTATCTACTCCCCACGCACCTAGCAACATCCAACCTGGTGGTAAATAAAGCTCTGTGGCAAGCGATTGCACATCCATATCCCAACCCACCGCAGGGAAACGAAAAGGCCTTTCTTTTACCCGGCTGACGCCCAGCAAGTGAAGCATGCCTTGACGAATTTCCACACCCGGCGGCGCATTTTGATCTAATTGGGTGATTAATTTATCTTGCCCATCTAATTCAACATGTTCTAATAAATAAGGGGGATTTTGCGATAATCGCCAATGAGAAGAAATCTTTCCGGTTAAAGAATCTTCTACCGTAAAACCCTTGCCAGAAAAATCCAACCACATTCTGCGTTTCAGATCTACTTGCTCTGCTTGGCTGGGTTGTTGCCCTCGCCTTTTTTCAATCAACTTCAAGGAGGATCCGGGCTTTAATAAATAGGCTGGATATTGCCGCCACCCGTCAGGCATATCTGTTTGCTTAGGATCAATACTCACACCGCCTTCAATATCCACTAATCGTAAATCATTTTGTGGCTGGAATGACCATATTTCTTCCTGTGGCCAAGGTGAAGCGTGTTTGCTCAATTGCAGTTGCTTTTGCTCGCCAACAAATCGACTGCGGATTAAAATTTCCCATTCACCAGGCCTAACCTGGATCCTTAAGATCCCTTGCTCATCCAAACGAGTGGGTAAGGGGCTGTTTACCTCTAGCGGCAAAGCTTGTGCTGAAAGTACTGGGCCAAGCCGCTCTTCCCGAATTTGACCCGACACATTTAACCGCAGCAAAGTATTTTCGATAATTGGAATTTCATCTTGAATTAATCTAAATACTTTCACGTTAAGTTGATTTACTTCTTTTGGTTTTTCAGCTTGAACTGGGCGACGAAACCATACCTTACCGACTTCATCACGTTCAGGTTGCGCAATCGACTTGCCGTTAAGTGATAAGGTTAAAGCACCACAATTACTTGGAATTTGTACGTAATCTGGCAAATGATCAAAAACAAATTCCCCTTCAATGCTATATTTTCCTGGGGGTAAAAAAAGCGCTGGCAAATCTTCATGTGAGGAAATCGAAAATAATTTTCCATTCACTTTAACATTTTGCGGCCAATGTTCATTATCCCCAGGAATGGGCATCCAACCTTCAACGTAAAGTACGCCTTTTTGTGAAAATTGGATTTTTGTATCGTTAGCGGTTAACGCTAACGTCGATGGCCAGACGCATAAATGCTCTGCTCCATTATTATAAGGAACCGGGCAGAGATCACCTTCGTGGCCTTTTAGCACCCAGCCTTTCCAGGGTACTAACAGATCGGGGATCGATAAAGGTGGATTAGCAAAAAGTGAAAGTGAAAATGAAGTTAAGAGGAGTAGGAGTAGTAAAGAGAGAAGTATTTTAATGTTTTTTAACATATTCCATCCATAGTATTATTATTCATTACGGGACGGCACAGCAAAATCCCTCTGCGCTACGCGCGGTCTCCCTTTTTCAAAGGGAGACTAATGTCGCTTCGCGACAGATCCTTTTCCCCTACAAGCTACTTTGCTTTTAGGTAACATTTGCCAAAACCATCATTGCGTTCACTCATCTAAAAAGAAATCCCTTTGCAATTTCACATTGCTATCCACTGCAAACCGATCAAAATCGGTGATCCCTTTACTTCGCAAATACTCTTCATCAATTAAAAAATTTCCGGTAAATGTTCGACTGTTTTCTTGCAAAATAAAAGATGCCGCTAACGCAACAATTTCTGGGCTGCGACTCGCACGTGCTATTTCGGGTGGAAAAAGATTTTTAATCGCGGCGGTGGCAATCGTGGTGCGCGGCCATAACGAATTCACAGCAATATTGAAAGCTTTTAATTCCTCAGCCATTCCCAGCGTACACATGCTCATTCCATATTTTGAAATGGTATAGGCGACATGATCTTTAAACCAACGCGCCTGCATATTAAACGGCGGCGATAAATTAAGGATATGAGGATTTTCTGCTTCTTTTAAATAAGGAATGCAGGCTTGTGAACAAGCAAAGGTGGCTCTGACATTCACCCCAATCATTAAATCGAATTTTTTTAGTGGGGTGTTTAAGGTAGAAGAAATATTTATGGCGCTGGCATTATTGACTAAAATATCAATGGCACCGAAATTCGCAACAACTTGCTCAACCATTTTTTCAATGGCAGCTTCATCTCGAACATCTAACGGTAAGGCTAACACTGGCGCACCCAAATCACTCACTTCGGTGGCAACAGTGTAAATCGTACCTTCTAACTTAGGATGTGGCGCGGTGGTTTTCCCAGTGATGACGATGTTGGCACCTAAACCCGCCAAAGCAAGCGCGATCTCTCGGCCAATTCCGCGACTACTGCCCGTAATGATTGCAGTTTTTCCTAAAAGGGCATGGCTATCCATGTCACAACGCCTATTAATGATCGTCCTTCTGCTAATCTACCTTAAATTTTCCAAAAGTTTAAGTAATCTTATTTTGGAAACGGCTTCAAGGGTGCCTAAGGATTGTGCAAAGAGAGAAACCCGCAATTCTTCAATTCCCCAACGAAAGAGCATTAAGGGATCTTCCCGATCACGCAAAGCAATACTAATGGTTGCAAGCTTGGCTTGGTAAGTCTTCTGAACTGTTTTGATTTCAGAGGTGAGCTCTTTATCTTTTTTGAGTTGACGTGGCAATTTTTCTAATCGCTGGAGGATCGCACTCAAATAAATCGGATATCGTTTTAACCACTCTAAGGGTGTCGAAAAAATAAATTTTGAATAAAATAAATCTTGCATTTCGCTGGTAAGATCATCAAAGGCAAATTGGTAGTCACTGCCTAATTTTGCTTGCCGTTGTTCTAACTCTTTTGTCACTTTTGCTCGCAGCGCTAAAATGTCAAAAACTAAACTTAAAATTTGATTGGCGATCAACACATAGTGCATTCGTTTTTTGGTTAAATTTAATTCAAATGCTTCTTGCGTACGAAGGGTGCTAGCTTCTTTAACAAATAACTCATAAGCGGCAAGTGACAATACTTCGTCAAGTAGTTCGTCTGATAATTGCTTTTTTTGTGCCTTAGGAACATTTCGTTTAATATATTTAATTTGTTCGGTTAATTGTAGCAAATACAATCTCGTTAATCCTTTGGGATGATTAAGCTCTGCCAACTCTTCACTTTCGAACAAAGTAATTTTGACTGCTTGTTGATGATCCACTAAAGCGGGGTAATAAGTAAACTGCAGCGCCCCTTTTTTGTGTAACACTTGTTCTGGCAAGGGGCCAAAATCCCACTGAGTAATATTTTCTTTTTCTAAGGCATGATTGCTAACAAAAACATCGGCATATTTTTTATTTAATTGTTCATAAATAACCGTTAAATCATCTCCGGTTGCTAAAAGATCGCCATTTTGATTCACTACTTTAAAATGCATCTTTAAATAATTTTCGAAATGGATCTGGTGCAAAATAGATTGTTCGATCGAAATGTTATCAGATCGTAAAAATTGAGTGATCGCCTCAAAAAAGGTGCCCATAGCAGGTATTAAAGTAACTTTAGCGTTAGCGATCATTTGAGGAGTCACCAGCATTCGTAGGCGTTTTGGCAAAGCTTTAAAGGCAGCCGTGATTTTATCATCAAGGTAACCAGGAATAACCCACGAAAAATCGTGCTCTTTCAAAATGCGAAGGGCCATTAGCGGCACGATTAAAGTCACCCCATCATCATTGCGACTTAAATCAAATTGATATTCCAAGGCAAAACCTTGCCCGTCGATAGTCAAATGAGAAGGATAGAGCAACTCATTTTCTTCTAATGTTACCGGGCTGATCTGCTCTTGAGTAAAATATAAAAAATCTGCAGGTTTATCTTTAAGAAACACTTCTAAAGATTTTTGCGAATATACCTCATTAGGTAAACGTTCATTATAAAATCGATAGATGAGTTCTTCATCGATTAAATAATGTGTGCGTCTTATCCTGTATTCCAACTTTTCCAATTCTTTAAGGGTTGCCAAATTTTTAACATAAAAAGGATACATTTTATTCATCAGCCCTTCGACCAAGGCTTGGCGAATAAAGAGATCTCGAGCTTCAATCGCCGATATTTTTTCATAACTTATTTTTCGTTTTGCCACAATTTCCAATCCAAAAAGAAGCGCTTTTTCAAAAGCAACCACCCTGCCTTCTTTAGGATCAAAATGCGGTTCAAAATAGTGCCTTTTTAACAAATTACCGGCAACTTCTTCTACCCAACGGGTTTCAATACTGGCATTTAAACGTGCATAGTTTTTGGTGGTTTGAACAATTTCACAAGCGACTATCCAAATTGGAGATTTTTTAAATAACGCCGAGCTTGGATGCAAAAAGAATTTAATACCGCGTGGCCCAAGATATTCTTTTTGATCTTGCTTTTGTCCGATGGAATCCATGAGCCCCATCAGCAGCGAACGGTGGATCGCACTATAGTCCGCAGGAATTTGATTGATGGTAAACTCTAATTCGCTCGCCATTTCTTTAAGCTGATCATACACATCTTCCCATTCACAAAGACGTAAAAATGAAAGATAATTTTGTCGGCAAAGATGCCTAAACTGTTGATTAGATAAACGCTTTTTATGTTGTTGCACAAAATCCCACAATTTAAGAAAGCTTAAAAAATCGGATTTTTCATCCTGAAATTGCGCATGCGAAGCATCGGCCTTTTCTTGGCTGTCGTGCGGGCGCTCTCTGGGATCCACAATGGTGATCCCACTCACTATCACCAGCATTTCGGCTAAGGCCCCAAAAGTGTTGGCAGCAATTAACATCCGGCCTAATCTGGGTTCAATGGGAATTTGCGCTAATATTTTACCAATCGGGGTGATGTTGCGATTTCCTTCGACAGCATTGAGGCGCTCTAGAAGTGACAACCCATCTTTGATATAGCGATTATCGGGTGGTGAAATAAAAGGAAAGGCTTCGATGTTTTTAAATCCTAATGCCAGCATCTTTAAAATCACCTCAGCCAAATTGGTTCTTAAGATTTCAGGCTCGGTAAAAGGGGTTCTCGCTAAAAGATCTTCTTTTGAATAAAGGCGGTAACATATTCCTGGGCCCACCCGGCCACATCGCCCTTTTCGTTGTTCACAACTGGCTTGAGAAATCGGCTCGATGGGAAGCCGCTGTAACTTGTGGCGATAACTATAACGACTGATCCGAGCAGATCCCTCGTCGATCACAAAACGAATATTAGGAACTGTAATCGACGTTTCCGCAACGTTGGTTGCCACGATTATTTTTCGCTTGGGAAAACTTTGAAAAATTTTCTGCTGTTCACTCACTTTTAAACGCGCATATAAAGGTAAGAGCATCGTGTTTGGCAAACGCATTTTAGCAAGCACATCACATAATGCTCGAATTTCCTTTTCACCCGTTTGAAAAATAAGAATATCCCCGAGCCCCCTCTCATAAGCTAATTTAATTGCATTGAGGATAAGTTGAATAGGATCTTCTTTTTCATCTTGAGTGGGCTCTAAATGAACGACTTCCACCGGATAGGTGCGACCACTAATGGTAATTAAGGGTGCATTAAAAAACTGGGTAAAGCGCTCTACATCGATGGTTGCTGAAGTGATAATGACTTTCAGATCAGGCCGCTTCGGCAGTAAGATTTTCAAATATCCTAATAGAAAATCAATATTTAAACTTCTTTCATGCGCTTCATCAATAATAATACAATCATAAGCTAAAAGGCGTTTGTCGGTGTGCGTTTCTGCTAATAAAATCCCATCCGTCATGATTTTAATCACGGTGGATTTTTTGGTTTTATCAGAAAACCTTACTTTAAAACCAACCGTTTCACCCACCACGGTGCCAAGTTCCTCGGCAATTCTACTGGCAACTGTTCTAACCGCAAGGCGCCTAGGCTGTGTATGGCCAATTTTCCTCGTGACCCCTAAGCCGGCTTCTAAACATATTTTAGGCAATTGGGTGGTTTTGCCTGATCCTGTTTCACCCGCAACAATGATGACCTGATGCGCTTTTAAAGCAGCGATAATTTCTTGCTTTTTTTCAACAATCGGTAAGTCAGGATAGGCTATACCGCTCGTACTTGAAGATGCGCTTTTTTCGGATTCAAACACGAGCGGTATCTCTTGTTCGTATGCTGCGCGCGGAATGAATCCGCGCTTGCACCAAAGGGGGAGAATCACGATTCTCCCCCTTTGGAAACCCCCATCGCGTAAAGTACACTTCAAT
>JBIOEB010000050.1:0-15093 GCA_044445585.1 Candidatus Berkiellales bacterium | reverse complement strand
CTTGAAGTGCGTTGGGTATAAAAGTACGAAAAAGTGTACTTACAGGGTGCTATAATTTGGCCCCCCGCCTATGGGGGTGTGAAATATTTTGAGTGGGATCTTTAATATCACATGCTTTGCAATGATTGTAGTTGAGAGCATTAATGTGCAGTTGTTTTTTGCCAGTCTCCGACTCTTTTTTTTCTGAAACGCTATAGTGTCAAAACAACTTCCCCGGATTAAGAATACCCTTAGGATCAAACTGCGCTTTAATTTTCTTCATGATCTCAATGCTTGTCGCAGAAAGTTCTTTGTTAACAAAATCCCTTTTTTCAAGGCCAACCCCATGCTCGCCCGATAAACTGCCATGCAGCGAGATCACTTTATCAAAAAGCATATTTAAACATTGTTTGGCTTTTGGCCCTTGGATAGGATCAAAAGGATCAACCAGCAAATTCACATGAATATTGCCATTGCCAGCGTGTCCAAAATTTACAATTTTGATATCAAATTGTTTGGCTAAGTCTTGAGTAAAATTAAGCAGATCAGGAATTTTTGTTACTGGCACGACAATATCTTCGTTTATTTTGTGAGGAGAAAGGCTACGTAGTGCTTGCGACAACGATTTGCGTATAGACCATAATCTTAAAGATTCTTCTTCAGTTGCAGCAACGATAACCTCTAATAGACTCGCATGAATGGCCGCTTTTTTCAGCAGTTCAACCTCGGCATTTAAGCCCTCGAAACTGCCATCCATTTCCACCAGTAGTAAACTTTCTGCATTTTCAGGTAAATCGGCATGTGCATGTTGCCTAATCATTTTAATCGCATTGCCATCCATAAATTCACAACCACACGGTGTAAAAGGTTGTGACATAATTTGTACAACCGCCTCTGCTGCGCCATTCATATCTCGATAGAAAAAACCTAAAATGCGCTTTGCTTGGGGGAGGGGCAGAAGTTTTAAAGTCGCTTGCGAAATAATGCCTAGGGTACCTTCTGATCCAATGAAAAGACGCGTTAAATCATAACCCACTGCGCTTTTGCTGGTTGTGACGCCACAGTGAATGGTTTCTGCGGTTCCGATCACGGCGGTTAATCCTAAAGTATTTTCGCGTGTGGTGCCATATTTAAGTGAGCGTGGCCCTGCTGCGTTACAGCTTAAATTTCCGCCCACCGAGCAATAAGTTGAACTGGTGGGATCGGGTGCCCAAAAAAAACCTTTGGCACCAGCGGTGGATTGTACCGTTGAATTTAACACACCCGGCTCTACTGTGATGATCCGATTATGAGGATCGAAATCAAGAATTTTTTGCATGCGCTCAAGTGATAGCACAACTCCACCTTTAACAGGAATGGCAGCGCCGGTGGTGCCACTTGCACGCCCATGTGGTGTTAAGGGGATCTCATATTCATTGCAGAGCTTGACTGCATTAACGATATCTTCATGCGTTTGTGCAAAAATGACGCAGTCGGGTAGAGCGTGTCGGCGGCTATTATCGTAACCATATACCCAACAGTCAGCGGGATCGGTATAATACTGATTTCGATTAAAAGTGCTGCTAAGCGCTTTTAAAAATAAATTATTCACCTTCGAAAATTTTCACTACTTTTTTCACGCCTTTGGTGTGACGTGCTATGTCCACGGCGATTTCATCTTCTTCGCCTTTCACAATTCCCATTAAATAGACAATGCTATCTTCGGTGATCACTTTCACACGAGTAGGGTTCATATCTTGCGTGACAGCCATTTCACTTTTAATTTTGGTAGTGATCCATGAGTCACTGGCGCGAATTAAACTTGAGGGCGGTGCGCCGACGGTAATTTCATTATGAACTCTTCTGACCTTGCTAATTCTGCGTACTTCTTTTTCGATTTCAGATCGCATCTTTTTGTTTGGAACTTGGCCCACCAGCAAAACGCTATTGTTGTAAGCAACCGGAGAAACGTGAACCTTAACATTGCCTTCAGAAACATCTGCCACCACTTCTTTGGCTTTAAATTGAATGCTTTTGTCGTAAACAATGGTCGATGCTGCTCTGCGATCTTGGCCAATCACCGCACCGCTAACGGCAGTACCAGCGACGATGGCGCCGCAACCGTACAACATCCCACAAAGAGAAATAACAGAAATTATCTTAATAGTTTGATTGCTATTGAACATGATTCAGATCCAAATGATTATCGATGTAGTCACACAAGCAATGTAGTACCAAAAGATGTACCTCTTGGATCCTAGCAGTAGATTGTGCAGGAATACGTATTTCAATGTCTTCAGGGTGTAATATTTTTGCCATTTCGCCGCCATCTTTTCCGGTAAGCGCGACGACGGTCATTGCTTTTTGATGTGCAGCGTGAATGGCGTTAATAATGTTGGGAGAATTTCCGCTGGTACTAATGGCTAATAATACATCCTCTTTTTTGCCAAGACCAATGATTTGCTTAGAAAAAACTTCGTGGTAGCTATAGTCGTTAGCAATAGAAGTCAGGGTAGAGGTATCGGTTGTTAAGGCTAATGCCGGTAAACTCATTCGTTCGCGTTCAAATCGATTTAACAATTCGGCAGCAAAATGTTGCGCATCGGCAGCGGATCCGCCATTGCCACAAGCTAAAATTTTACCTTGCAAGCGGATGGCCTTTAGCATTGCGTCGCCGGCCCGAATAATACTAGGTGGCAGTATTTCTAAGGCCTTGCGTTTTGTTTCAATGCTATCGACGAAAAGTTGTCTAATGCGTTCTTGTTTTGGCATGTGTAAGATTTCTTTCTTATTTTGACCTTATGAAGCAATTCATTTTACTCCAAAAGCGGCTGGGGTCCAGGTGGTTTGTAAATTAGGTTGGGCACCTGAGATTGAAACAATATCAAATCGTCCAGTATGTGTATATTTTCTACACATACTGGTTAAGCTTTTGACTTTCTGGAATTGGTTGAAAAATTAAACGTTATGTAAAATAGATCGTAGATCTCTACACTAAGAAAGCCCGCTTGCCTTGCAAAAGACAAGCGGACATATTTCAATGCAATTGTTGTTCCGCGAATATTTTCATTGCTTTCGCCAAATATTCAACGAGATTGGGATGATAAGCTTTAATAAACTTCTTAAAGTCATCATTTTCTGAATAAAATTGCCCTAGCTTCATATAACTTTCCTTCGTCGGGGCCCAAAAATGTTGAATGGTTTCAAAGTGTTTTCGAACCTGCACCTGAACGAATGGATCAGATGGCAGCAAATTTTGCGTTATCGCTTGAGCAAGCGCTTTTAACACTTCATCTTGATCTGCTCTGATTTTTTCTATCTTTTCTTTTTTCCATTTTTTGACCTTTTCATTGCACTGAACAATTTGTTCTTTTGTCGCAAGCCCAATTTTGATCAAAGCATCTTGATAAGCTTGTTGTTTATCATTAGTAAGATCAGGTCCCCAAACCATTTTTGCTTCGTTAGTCATACGATAGTCTCCGATTAATTGAATTATATTATCCAAGTGTATTGATTTGTTGTTTTCAAGCATCCAAATTAATGATCCTAAAGTTTGATCAGCATTCTGAAGCTGTTGGATTTGACCTTGCAAAATTTTTCTTTGAGCACCAAAATGCTCTAGTGCATTCACATTTTTTGCTAATACACCATGAATTTGCGATAAGGTAAATCCAAAAAACTTTAGGGCAATAATCTGTTGTAATTTCAACAAATCATTTTCAGAGTACAAACGAAAACCATTGGGTAATCGTAAAGAGGGCTTTAATAGGCCAATTTTATCGTAGTAATGAAGTGTCCTAACAGATACTCCTGTTAGCTTACTAAACTCTTTTGGATACCATTGTGTCATCATTTGCCTCCTTAACAACTAGGCTAAGGTATGACGTAACGTTAAGATCAAGCATAATTTAAAGATTATACGAAAATTACACTTTAGAGTTGAATTTGTGCAGATAAGCACGTTCTAGCCAAAGTGACAAGTTATTATACTGGGAGGGGGACCAATGGGCCAATGTCACAGCCACCTAACATCAAAGGATCGTATTAAGCAATTCTCAGTGATAATTAGAATAAGTGTGAGCGTACGGGACATGCGATTTAATTATCCTTACAAAGAGGGCTAAGAGTTGTATAAATTTCGTGAGGATCAATCAGTTCGCGAGCGGAGAGCAGGTGATTTTTCCCGAGATATATTTTCCAGATTATCACAATGAATAATCATCAAAGATATGTTAAGAGGAAAGCTGATAATGGTCATAATTTCTGGAGTGAAGCCCGCATAAAGTTTCGAAAGCACCCAAGAAATTAAGGCCGTAAATGTTCCGAAAATCGCCAATAAATAAAATGTTTTCAACCAATATCCACGCGTTAGCTCCCAACTTTGCTTTATTCCTTCCAAAGCATTTTTAGCTTTGGCAACAATTAAAACGGGAGATACATAAAAATAAAGCAAAATAGGCACAACGACTAAAACGACAACCGCGAAAAACGACACATTTACATAAAAGCCACTTGTTAGGGTTGGAGAGAAAAGATAAGGGAGTACAAATATTAGGAATGCAATAATTATTGGTATGTACACCATCAAAGATGCCAAGATTACTTGCGGTACTTGGAGCCCCCCCTTCATAAGGGCCTGACCATAATCAACCGCTTGCTGATGGTACCTTTGATACATAAAATAAAGAGCAACAGAGAATAGTAAACAAAAAATCATAAAATGAATTATGTACACCCCAACAAAAAGGCCGGTATGAAACAGGGGAGAATGGTGACCGCCTGTGCTTAAATTGGTTATTACATTTCCAAAGAAATATTGAGCAACCGCCATTAAGAGAGTAAAAGGCAATACCTCTAAATAAGTATCCAAATACAGATCCAAGGTACGATGATAAGTATTGATGATAGAAGGGTATTTATTCGTGTTGTTCAAATTCATTGTCATATAATTTTTCAGCGTTATAATTTGGCAACTATGATAATTGTAGTATAAATAGTCTGGGTATAGGCCCTAACGGGACGGCCCTAACGGGACGGCCCTAACGGGACGGCCCTAACGGGACGGCCCTAATGGGACGGCCCTAACGGGACGGCCCCTAACGGGACGGCCCTTAACGGGACGGCACTAACGAGTCGGTACACAAGGGTAGGGTGTGTTGCCTATAGCCCCGGCGAAAGCCGGGAGAAGCGTGCACACCAAAAAGCTAATAGTAAGTTACAAGTCTGTGTAAACACGGATCCATACATGAATAAGAATGAAAATATCACTCAATTACTTAAATGGTTATCTAATGCATTAAATACTCAAGGGATCTCTGCGGAATATAAATCAAATGTTTTGGTACAGACACCCTGGTCCGTTGTGATCAGAATTGAAATTGATCAAGATTGTTATTATCTAAAGCAGACACCCGCTGATTTGTTTATTGAGCCCGAAATAATTAATGTTATTCAAAAAAATATGCCAGACTCCCACACGCCAACTATTCTTTTTAAAAGTCATGAGTTTAATTGTTTCGTCATGAATAGCTGTGGCGATCATTCACTTCGCACAAAGTTTAATGGGTCAATAGATGCCGAGCTGCTCATCCGCGGTTTAAATTCTTATATCAAGATCCAACGTTCACTTGAGCAAGATCTTGACGATTTTAGGGCAATAGGTGTTCCAGATTGGCGCATTAACCTCATTCCTGATCTTTTTGTTGATCTTCTAGAAAAAAAAGATGTACTCCTCGACGATGGACTGACACCAAATGAAATCGACCAGCTCATGAAATTAGTGCCAACCATCAAATCAATTTGTGAGTTTCTTGCTGCGCAAAAAGTAAAAGCAACTCTGGTCAATTGTGATTTCAATGAAAACAACATGATAATTAATGAAGACACACAACAAATATCCATAATAGATTGGGGAGAAAGTGTCATATCACATCCATTTTTCTCAATAGCCTCCCATTTGCAGGCTACCGCAAGACGATACCAATTAGAATTAAAAGGGCAGTTATTGGGATCTCTTAAGCAAAAATGGTTATCCTGTTGGTCAGACGTTGCTAATAAAAATGAATTAAACGAAATCTATCAAAATGTTCTAAGATTACACCCTATCTTTTCTTCATTAGGGATCTATCGCCTACAGGCTGCTACTACTAATAAAAGTAAAGAAATGCAACGTTGGTTTATTGCGGGTTGCCTCCAAACGTTACTAAAAAATGAAGGGGAAGGGTAGTCACGGTTCTGTCGCAAAAATATAGGGCCTTGGAGATCAATCAACTATTTCAATATCAAGACACCTTAGCAAATTGGTTGCTTCTGGCATGGTAAATTTTGCTTTCTTGGTTTCATTATGAAAGAGATTAATTTGATAATTAGTTGCCTCTGTAAAATCAGCTTCAGAGAGATTAGTTTTATTAAATAAGCTATGAGTGAAATCAGTATAAGTAAAATTTGCCTTTTCACAATCGGCTTCTCTAAAGTCAACGTCATGAGCCTTACATTCGACGATAGCGATTTCCTTTAAACATAGTCCAATAAATGAGGAATCGTTTAAAACACATTTATTAAAGCTTATGGGACTGCTAAGCTTTAATCTTGACCATGCCGCGGTAGTCCAATTTATGCCAATGACCTTTGATTCATCAAAAACAGTATCAAAAAAAGAACAGTTTGTCACTTTCGCGACGCTGAGATTACATCGTGTAAAAGTACATTCGTAAAATTTACATTTATTAAAAATGGTTTCACAAAAGTTACATCCTAAAAAGATGCAGTTTTCAAAAACCTTGAAAATTATTTCCTTGCCGGATAGATCAAGATCTTTAAAATGTTCATTAAGATAATTATGCTTACCTTCTTTTAATAGGTCATTGTCATTTACTTTATTCGTTGACATTAGTTTGAATTAACCTCTTAATGTTAAAACGGGATAAGAAATGATTTTTTCATCTTTGGTAATGAGCACTAAATCATTTAATTTAGCTTGTACTACCAGCATTCTATCAAAGGGATCGTGGTGTATAGGTGGTAAATCGGCTACTGAAAGACATTCTTGTGGCATGATTGGAAGAGTTTCAAACCCCTCACTGACTAAGACTTCAATGATATTCACAGGCAATTTAAGCCGGCCTATGCTTTGTTTAATTGCCATCTCCCAAAATGATGCACCACTTAAATAAATTTGTTCTTTTTTATCGGAAATTATTTTTCGTGCTGTCGTAGCAATTTTCTCGGGCTCAGTGAGCCACCATAAAATAATGTGTGTATCTAAGAGATAATTCATTTTTTATTCTTCTTCATAGAATGTTTTTAAAATATCCTGTGGCAAAGGAGCATCAAAATCATCGGCAATGGTAATCATTCCTTTGAGCTGTCCGCCCTTTCGTCGAGGTGAAGGTTGAGCATAAGGGATTAACACGATGAGGGGGGTACCACCGCGTGCAATGATAATTTTCTCACCCTTTAATGCCTGATTAATCAATTTGGAAAAATTTGTTTTAGCATCGTGTATATTCACAATAGTCATCTTTAGCCTCACAAGAACAACTTTATGTATTAATTATATTGGACTTTGTGGGCTAAGTCAACTTAGTCCTGAATGCCAAATTATCAATGTTTTGATCACTTACTGAAGAGAAAGGGCGTTAAAAGGGCTTGTAAAGTTTGGCGTAACAACTAAAATAATTCCCTCGAGATCCCCAATGCCTTATTGAGAGGAAAATAAAAATATAATGAGATTTGGTACAGAAGCACAAAAAATTTATTCGAATATGCGTGAGCATTTCAAAAGTATATTAACTCACCTGGATATTGAATCTAGTGAACGTATAAAAAAAGCTTTTTATGATTTTGATAGGGCATATAATCAAGCTGTCGATGATAGGCGCGAAGGAGAACCCCCCGAGGTTAAAAACGAAATTGTATCTCATTTTATATTAACGATTGAAAAGGGATATTCAAACATAAAACAAGGCAAGGCTTTATTTAAACCTATAGTAGCAAAAGCTGATGAGTTGAGATTAACCTATTTAACCGAACTTGGCATGCCATCCTATGAGGCGGTACTAGATGTTTTTTCTACACTTAAGGCCAGGAAACTCACCGTGGTCGATCTAGCAAATGTGATAGATTATTATCGAGACAAGATGCTAGGTACTGCAGAAGATCTTGAAGAAATATACAAAAAAGTTGATGAATTTATATTCCCTTCAGGGAAGAACCTTGACATGATCATGAAGGATCCCAGTGCAAGCGGTGTTTTAATGCAATCTATTCTTTTTGAAAATTATTTATCAACTCAGCGATCTCCTTCAATCACTCCTCAACTGAGAACTCAGCTTCAGCGCCTTAAGGCGGAGAACCTTGTTGAAAAAAACAAGATAAAAGATGAACGTTTTTACGCAACAGTCGTTACCAAAGCATCTGCTCCTGTGTCTCGACGCTTTTCAGTTTACCCCAAACGCGTCTGGGATCCAGATGATTCTTAAATTCGGTTGGACACCCGAGATTGAAACAATATCAAATCGTAGAGAATATTCTTGGGCCCAAGCGCGATTCTGTTGGAAATACATCGCAGAATATATCAGACGTTGTTGTTTGTGCCAAGTGACAGTTTCTTCGGGGTCACCATAGAAATTGTTTTTTCGATAACGGACTTCAATAATGGCAATTTCGTTTTTGTGTTTCATGATGAGATCAATTTCACCGAAGGGAGATCGAAATTGCTCAAAAATAAAGGTTAAGCCTTTTTTAAGCAAATATTCTTTAGCTAATTTTTCGGTGTAATTACCGATAATTCTTTTGGGAGTGTCTGACAAGATGATTTTTATTTTGTTGTTTATGATTGGGCGATAGTATAGACAAAGATAAATAGAAAGCAATTAAATTATTGTCATACAATCAGATGGGATCTTTTTCAGTAATTAAGTATGTAAGGACGGCCTCTAAATCCCTCTTGCTCGCTGCGCTCACCTCTCCCTTTTTCAAAGGGAGAGTATATGTGGGCTTCGCCCACAAGGGTCGCGAAGCGACATAATGTCTCCCTTTGAAAAAGGGAGACCGCGCGTAGCGCAGAGGGATTTTTCTGTGTCGTCCTAGGAAGTGTATATATGGCTACTTACGTTTTGATTCATGGGGCATGGCATGGCGCTTGGTGTTGGGAACAAGTTATGCCCTTATTAGTTGCTGCAGGACATCGCGTATTTGCACCGGATCTCCCTGGTCATGGGAACGACACTACTCCATTATTTCAAATTTCTTTGCATAGTTATGTAAATGTTTTGTGCCAACTTTTAGATAATATTAACGAGCCAGTGATTTTAATTGGGCACAGTATGGCGGGTATTGTGATCAGCCAAGTGGCAGAATTGAGGCCGCATAAAATTCATAAATTAATATATGTAGCTGCTTTTTTACCGCAAAATGGCGAGTCAATGATGATGGTTGCCAGCAAACAAGCGCCAACACGATTTGTAAAATTAATGAGACAAGTCGCATACCAAAACGCATTTTATTTTCCGCTAAAAGCAATGAAGGAATTTGCTTATCATCAATGTTCTGATCCTTTAATGGAAACCATTAAACCTCGTTTATGTGTTGAGCCATTATTACCTTGCATCACACCTGTTGCGCTCACCGATCAGAATTATGGAAGACTTTCTCGCGACTACATTGAATGCACAGAAGATAAAGCCATTTTAATCGAGACACAACGCAAACTCACCAATGAAATTCCATGCCAAATTTATACTTTGGCTTGTGATCATTCTCCCTTTTATTCTGATCCACATGGTTTAGTTCACTGCCTTTTAGCTTAAATATCAATTGAAATTTATGCTATAAATAATAATTAAATGAAGGTAGCAAAAGGAAGTTGTGCTCATGTTAAAGAAGCTAAGTTTGATTCTGATTTTGATAATTGGATGTTTGATCAGACCTTGCCTTGCAGCAAATGATCTTCACCATAAAACGAAACGTAGCGATAAGATGAATGCAATCCTAAATATTGAATCTTATGATTTTCAAAATGAGCATTATCCATTAACACCTTCACACAATTTTTCACAGTTGTTTCAAGTTCCTTGGGCTCCTGCTAAGCCTATATTTAAAATGAAAGAGTCAACGCCTCACATTTTATCGGTAAAAAAATACCGACAGTTATTACGTGATACGGTTGCTTGGTCGATCAACAATAACATCCGATTAGGGTTAGATAGTTTTAAAGTATGTCCATTGGATATTAATAATCTTCAAGCAGCTCAAGTTGAAACGAATGCTCATACGGGAAGATCAAAAATGCCTTCAGCACGTGGGTACGGAGTGGAGCTGAAGGTTATCTTAGATTAAATATAATCTTCTCGAGACGGCACAGCAAAATCCCTCTTTACCCAAGAAGATTACATGCACAGGATTTATTAAGCTAATAGGTATTTTATTAGTAGCCAACGTTCGGCTTTAACCACCTTAAAACTCCTTGAATTTATCAATTTAATCTGTTACCTTACTTCTATTTTGAGTGTGGTAATACTTGATATGAGCACAATTGGTACTCCTTCTAAAGATCCTGATGATAATGTCGAGTTGTTGAGGCAGGAGTTAGCAAGGCTAAATATAAGGCCCGCTGACGATGCCATGGAACTCGATAAACCCGCGGCCCCGGTTGCACCTAATTCTGATGCCATGGAACTCGATAAACCCGCGGCCCCGGTTTCACCCAATCCTGATGCCATGGTTCTTGTTGAACCCGCGGCCCCGGTTGTAACTAATCCTGATGCCATGGTTCTTGATGAACCCGCTGCCCCGGTTGTACCCAATCCTGATGCAATGGTTCCTGGTGCCCGCTCGATTCCTCCTAGCATTGATATAACGGTTGCTGCTCAACCATCCGTTGAACCTTCCCCTTTCGAAGAGACTTTATTTGAAGCTCTGCCATGCGTTGCTGTCGCTAATATTGTTTTTTCCAAATTTCGCCTCGAGGATTGTTCCATTGATGAAATCGAAAAATGGGAAAATTATCTTTTCAGAATGGAAGAAAACCATGAAGCTATGCGACTTTTTTGGACCGATTTGTATACTTATTTTTTCCCAACTATTAAACTAGATAAACCTGCTAAATCTAATGATAAGCCTGCTGAATCTAGAATAATGAAAGAATTATTTTTTCATACTCTTCACTATTTTGAAAAAAAATTAACTACAGAGAAGACGGATGACAAGTCAAAATTAATTCTTCAATCATTACGCAATTTTAGAAAAATTATCGAGGAGTATAAGGAAGCCTCCACTCAGTATATGGCAAGAATGATGGTAACCTCCCTTACTCAATCTCATGCATATAAGAAAGCCCGTAAGGAAGCCCTTACTCAATATGAAAGAATAAGTGAAACCTTCGAGCAACTTGCACCAATAGCAGCTGAAAATGGTTGTCCTTATGGATTTGCTCATGTATGCAAAAAGGAAGTACATGCTTTTGATTATGATGACGATCTACTTGTATCCTTTTGCAAAGGAGAAGTAGAAACAGAAATCGATTATGCTGCCTATCTTTCACAAAAAGGGGCAGAATGGCAAGCAACCCATTACCAAGAAGACCCAGCACCCACTGATCTTAAACTTAAAAGATTTTATTTAGCTAACGCTGCGATGGGTTATCCGTTTGGATTCTCAAAATTAGACGCGGCAGGAAAGGAAGAAGCACTGTTTATTGCAGTAAGATTGGGTAGCCCACTTGCGGTTCGAAGTATTTTGCAAAATCCAGGCCATACGTTTTCTAGCACAGCAAAAGGCAAAGCACTAAAAGAGGCATTTGACGGAAAAAAATTGTTTAACGTTTATGCAATATTAGACCAATGTCGTGAAGAAATTCCAAGTAAAGATTTAGGTGAAATCTTGATACAGGCGAGCCTAAGGTGGGTGAGACATGCTGCGGGGCGTCATTTTGCTTATGATTCTTCATTGATGCATGAATTGTTAAAGAGGATTAACCTTCGAAGAGTTTCCTCTGAAAATATAAAATCTATGCTCTGTAACCTTACGCAAAGAGCCGATCTCAAAATGATTGATGAATTGTTAACGCTATATCCAGATCTTGTTCGTCCTCATATTGATCAGGCTATAATTCATGCATGTATGGGAGACCCACTGCAAAAGCTAGAAGCAGATGCAGACGCAAAAGCAGATGACATCGAAAAACAACACATTGAAGTGTTAAATAAATTATTGTCTCACCGCCCCCAAATGACTCATCAAACCTCAACAGTTCCTGATCGCACCATCAACATTGCCTTTAGTAAATCTGTTCAATCAGGTTTTATCGAGATAATGAAATTATTGGTAACGCGATTCCCTAAGACTATTACGCCACAAACCATCAATGGAAGTTTAGTATCTGCTGCAGAAGCGAATCGTGTTAAAGTCGTTTGGGTCATATTAAGGAATTTAAGACTCTTGACTGATCAAAGTGCTTGCCAAGCTATGGCACATCTGTCACGCCATGGTGAAATGGCTATTGTTCAACAATTTTTAACCCTTAGTTCTGGAAAAATACCACCACAACATTTTGTTGGAATATTTGATGGCGCAGCTTTACCACAAGGAAACGAGCGCGGACAAAAAGAAGAATTCTTTAGAAAATTTCTGGAACAATTTGGTGATACAGTACCCATCCCTAATAAAAGCAAAGCACTTGTCAATGGGCATACTGCAGCCAAAATGGAATTACTTAAACGATATGGCCGTGATATTCCAACTCACGCGCGAGCAGACGCGCTTGCAGCTAGGTATCCTATCGGAGCAGTCCCTTTTGCGAGATGGGAAGATAGAGAAAGAGCGCGAAAAAATCATATTAAAGATGAATATGAATTCACGTTAGATTTATTAACAAGTTTATGCCCTGATTTATTGAATGAAGACGATCGGCTCGTTTTTGAACCCTTAAGGGCATATATTCAATCAAAAATGAAGTCTGACGAAGGATTAGATATTTTAAATTGTTTAAAGCAGATTTTTATCGATATTTCAAAAGATCCTGATAGTAAGTCAACATTTAAAGAAAAACTTTATCAATTGGCATATGTAAGATCACTTCTTCATACAAACCCAGAAGGCCTTGCTTTGCTAGCCCCAACTTTTAGCGAACTTATCCCCCAAATAAGCAGGAAAACAGGGAAAACAGTTTTGCGTCAAATTGCAAGAGTATTGGGCCAAGCAAGTAACTTTCATGATAGTTTACTATACCGAAAAGTTAACAAGAATGATTTACCCTTTTTCAAAGCAGCCTTTTTACAGAATGTTCGTTATGATCTCCAATTTGCTTTTACCTCAGTAGTGAAATTCGGTTGGGTTGATGGTTTTAGGCAACTCTGGGAATTAAATTCTGATGATTTAGAAGAAGAATTTATAAGAGAACTACTGGATCTCGCTATAGATTCTGATCAAAGCCAAATCGCAGAATGTATCGTCGATAGCGAATTCATCAAAGTTAGACCGGTTATTAGAAATAAAATTAAAGCGAAAGCACTTTCAGAAGCAAGAGCCACTCTAACAACCGGAAAAAGCGATAGTTGGAAACTGATTGTCGCTGCAGAACGTGGCGAGTTGGCTAATGTAAAAGATCTCCTCCAACGTTTAGATGAAGGGCGATTACTAAGATCGAAAAAACAAAAAGGGAAAGTGAAACATGATTTGCGCGCAGCTTATGTTGCAGCTGCTAAAAATAGTCACATCCTTATCATGCAAATATTGGAAGAGCGGGTTAAACATCTTGCCCATTCTGAAGCTTTTTATGCCAGTGCTTTAGCGGGGGATCTTGACGTATTTAATTATTTTTATGCTGCGAGTGAAGGTAAGGAAAGCTTCCTTCATCAACACTATACTGAGAAACGATCACAAGGAAAATTTGATATCAGGGGTTTTGAAAAAGCGATTGCCGATTATGAACCTCGAAGTGAAAATAGCCAAGCTAAGCTTACCATTGCTAAAACTTTGTTTAACGCAGCGCGACGCAGCCTGGTTAAGGTTGCAGCCAGTTTGTTAAAAACTGCAGTTGAAGAACAAAACTTAATTCAGGTTGAGCTGCTTTTAGAAATTTATGGAAACACAAAAATTGATGAAACATTAAAAAATCAAGCTCTGGAAGTTCTTAAGAGGCATGCGGAGCATGTGCGGCAAACCGAGCATGAACAAAGGGAACCTAAACCACATCAGGAACCTGAGTCGCAAAAGGATCCTGAATCGTATAGAGATCTTGGATCGCAAGAGGATCCTGAGCTGCATAGTGATCCTGAGCTGCATAGGGGATCTGAGCTGCATAGGGAACCCGAATTCCCAGAAGGTGTATTGCTTCCCTATCCGAGATTAATTTTCACAAAGGTCGGAATGAATGAGGAAGTAAAAAGTGAAGTAAAGGAAGAAAAAGAAGTAAAGGAAGAAAAAGAAGTAAAAAGACCTTAAAAATGGGCAATATATACCGCTCGCAGTTGAAGATGCGATATTTTAACGTAGGGCGGGCTGCCTTTAGCCCCGGCGAAAGCCGGGGGAAACGTGCCCGCCATCTAATTCTTGTTAAAATATTTATTTTACGAGAGAAGCTCTATTCTTATTGGTATCTAGCTGTGGATGTTCTCCCGAAATTCAAATTTGGACTTGTCATTTCCTCTGCGGAAGGAGGTGGCGGTGCTGTCAGAGGAGAGGGTGCCGAAGTCCGAGGAGATGTTGGTGCCGCAGTCCGAGGGTCAATTCATTGATTTTATCAGCACAATATTATAAAGTTACCCATCAAAAATTTGAGAGCAGCTATGGAGTTATATTGTGAGAAATACACGAAATCTTCAGTCACAAACCAACGATGCATTAATTACGCTGTTGAAAAAGGTTAGTGACTTACCAGAGGAAGAAAATAGTGTCGTGGGATTTAAACAAGATTTCGAAGATCGGCGCTATTCCGAAATTAAACAACCCACGCTTGCCTTGACGGTAATTGCAATTGCTATTTCTCCTGAAAAGCGAAAAACAGCAGAACTTATGTTTAGACAATTAGCGAAATTAAATCAATGCCGTAGTCTTGATGCATCAACCCTAAATCGAATTAAAGAGTGTTTAACGTCTTTAGAGATCACCCCAACAACGAATCCTAAAGACTTAGAT
>JBIOEB010000049.1:0-16243 GCA_044445585.1 Candidatus Berkiellales bacterium | reverse complement strand
GGCCGACGGATCACCACCTCGCCTTGCGATTTGGTGACATTTTCGCCATTGGCATCGCGGATCTTTTGCAAAAAGTGGGCCTGAAAGGTATCAATTTTTCGAAGTGCCCCGGTCAATTCTGACGCAGGACTTTGTTTTTCAGTTGTTTCCATGCTGGGTTCAACCTCTTTGGGGGGCTTTTTGGCAGCGAGTGCCGAAAACGCCGTTCCCATTAAACCTAAACTCAGTAATAAACAGATCCATTTTCTTTGCATATTAACCTCTTTCAACAGGGGGAGGAGCCAAAACTTCGCGCGTGCCATTCGATTGTACGGCACTTACTACACCTTCGGCTTCCATTTGCTCGATTAATCGAGCTGCACGATTATAACCAATTTTTAAACGTCGTTGAATTAACGAAATCGAGGCTTTACGTGATTCGGTGATAATCATCAGCGCTTCGTCGTAAAGTTCGTCAAGATCTTCGTCCAAAACAAAAGCTTCATTGCCAGTGGATTTTACCACACTTTCAATATACGTGGGCGTGCCGGCTTGCCGCCAACACTCGGTGACTTTATGAACTTCTTCATCGCTTACAAATGCGCCATGGATGCGATGCGGTACGCCCACACCCGGGGGTAAATAAAGCATGTCACCATGGCCCAGTAATTGCTCGGCGCCGGATTGATCTAAGATAGTTCGCGAATCTACTCGTGAAGAAACCTGAAAAGCAATTCGCGTAGGAATATTAGCTTTAATCAGCCCCGTGATCACATCCACTGAAGGACGCTGTGTGGCTAATATTAAGTGAATGCCGGCGGCTCTTGCTTTTTGAGCAATCCGTGTGATGAGTTCTTCAACCTTTTTACCCACCACCATGATCATATCGGCAAATTCATCTACCACGACCACCAAATAAGGTAATTTTTCTAAGGGTTTTGGCTTTTCATTACTTTGTGGTAACCAAAAGGGATCTAAAATAGGTTTACCGGCTTCCAGCGCATTCGCCACTTTTTGGTTGTAACCGCTTAAATTCCGCACGCCAATGGCAGCCATTAATTGATATCGTCTTTCCATTTCGGCCACACTCCAACGCAACGCGTTGGCAGCATCTTTCATGTCGGTGACGACCGGTGTTAATAAATGAGGAATGTTGTCGTAAATCGCAAGCTCTAGCATTTTGGGATCAATTAAAATTAATTTCACTTCTTCGGGCGTGGCTTTGTAAAGAATGCTTAGCAACATGGCATTGAGACCAACCGATTTTCCCGAGCCGGTGGTCCCTGCAACCAATAAATGCGGCATCTTTGCTAAATCGACAACCACCGGTCGACCCGCAATATCTTTTCCTAAGGCTAAGCTTAACGGCGACGTGGCTTGTTGATAATTAGGATCTTCTAACACCGCTTTTAACCGCACCAACTCGCGTTGCACATTGGGAATTTCGAGGCCAACTACCGATTTACCGGGGATCACTTCGACAACGCGCACGCTCACCACCGAAAGCGATCGCGCCAAATCTTTAGCCAAACTGGTAATTTTGCTTACCTTGATCCCGGCGGCTAAATCTAATTCAAAACGGGTAATGACCGGGCCCGGTTGCACGCCAACCACTTTTACTTCGATACCAAATTCCAACAAACGAGATTCGACTAAGCGGGATAAATCTTGTAGTTGTGCCGTAGTATAACCTAGGCGAGGCGTTTTTTCAGACGGTTGTTCTAATAACGATAAAGAAGGTTTATTTTTTAAATCAATTTCTTTTTCGATGCTTCTTGGTGCAGTTTCTTTTGGTTTAAGTATTTTTGGCTTTATCGATTTAAAAGGGAGCACGCTTGAGACTTTTGTGGTAAGTAGTGGCTTTTCTTTTTTAGGGCCTTTAAAAGGGAAAGGCTCATCTAGCGCTTCTGCGTGTTCAAATGAAAATGCCGGCGCTTCTTTTGTTTTATTTGAAGCCATCGGCGTTTTTAGGTCGTTTAATTTAGGTGGGCTTTTTCGCCATGAGGGGAGTGATATTTTTTTGATTAATGCCAACCCCTTCAGCGCGGTTGGACGAAGCAGCGATAGCAACTGCAACCACGTGACATCACTAAACAAGGTGACGCCAATAAACAAAAATGCCATTAGAATAACCGTTGCACCCAATTGATTAAGGTAAGCAACAGCGGTTTTTTTCACTGCCACCCCTAACAAACCCCCCGAGCTCATGGGTAAGGAGGGTTCATTAGGAACAAAGTACATTGCAATTAAACCGCAGGTTGCAATTAAAATGGTGGCCAAGCCTAAACAGCGAACTAACCAAATTAGTGATGCATTTTGTTCCTCAGTGCTTTCACGATAAACAAAAACTCCAATTGCTACTAATACCAAGGGGAATATGTAGGCCATATAACCAAATAAAGAAAATAACACATCCGAGAACCAAGCGCCTGTTCTTCCCGCGGAATTTTGGATTTCCTTTGACATACCAGAATGCGACCAAGCAGTATCTCCTTGATAGTAAGTGAATAAGGAGATCAGCAAGTAGATTGCTAAAGAGCAGAGCAATATGAAACACCCCTCTTTAAACCTGCGATTAAGGTGTAGAGGTTCGGTTTGTTTTGATCTGCGTGTGGTGGCTTGCTTCATTTGCGTGGTATTATCCTACTTAATAGGCATTATTTTAGCACGACTGGACATTTTATGGTTGAAAAACATCATTACCAACTTATTATTCTAGGCTCAGGCCCCGCAGGTTATACCGCGGCAATTTATGCGGCAAGAGCAAACCTTAAACCCGTTTTGATCACGGGGTTGCAAAAGGGCGGGCAGCTCACCACCACCACCGAGGTCGACAATTGGCCTGGGGATGCCGTAGGACTATTAGGCCCACAATTAATGGATCGCATGGAAGTGCATGCACTGCGCTTTGCAACGGAAATTGTTTTTGATCACATTATGGAAGCGTCTCTGTTGCAACGTCCTTTTGAGTTAAAAGCAGATTCTGGCAAAGTCTATACCTGTGATAGCCTGATCATCGCAACTGGCGCGACTGCTCGTTATTTAGGATTACCTTCAGAGCAAGCGCACTTAGGACGCGGCGTGTCCGGGTGCGCTACCTGTGATGGCTTCTTTTACAAAGGAAAACCCGTTGCCGTGATTGGGGGTGGCAATACTGCTGTCGAAGAAGCATTATATCTTTCGAATATTGCTTCTCACGTCACATTGATTCATCGACGCGCAAATTTGCGTGCCGAAAAAATCATGCAACATAAACTTTTTGAAAAGGCCGAAAAAGGGATCATCACCTTGATTTGGGATCATATCCTCGATGAAGTATTGGGCGATGATATGGGTGTGACCGGGATCAATATTAAACAAGTGCAAACCGGCACAATTCAAAAAATTGATCTCGAAGGGGTTTTTATTGCGATTGGCCACACCCCCAACACTCAAATTTTTGCAAATCAATTAACGATGAGAAACGGCTACATTCAAGTCAAAGCAGGATTAGAAGGCTATGCGACTGCCACGAATATTCCAGGTGTTTTTGCTGCAGGCGATGTGGCAGATCATGTTTACCGTCAGGCAGTCACCTCGGCTGGCACCGGTTGCATGGCTGCATTGGATGCTGAAAAATTTCTGGATGGATTAGTTGGATAAAGATAGCGGATTAGTCAAGATTGGTGGTGATTTAAGTCCTGAGTCGTTGATTAAAGGCTATCGCGCAGGGATTTTTCCGTGGTTTGAAGAAGAGCCTATTTTGTGGTGGAGCCCCGATCCACGCGCGGTGTTATTTTTAGATCATTTTCATCTGTCGCACAGTTTAAAAAAAGTATTGCGAAAAAAAAATTATGCTGTCACGGTTGATCAGCAATTTGGTGATGTGATTGCAGGATGCGCCGAACCACGACCCGATCAAATCGAGCCCGGCACTTGGATTACCCCTTCCATGCAAGCAGCCTATGGGCAATTACATCAATTAGGATATGCCCATTCCATTGAAGTGCGGCGGCAGCACAAATTGATTGGCGGGCTTTATGGTGTCGCATTAGGTAAAATCTTTTTTGCCGAGTCGATGTTTAGTCGCGAAAAAAACGCTTCGAAGTTAGCGTTAGTCTATTTAGTTTTTCAACTAAAAAGATGGGGATTTGAATTGATCGATTGCCAAATCCCCTCTTTGCACCTCACCACGCTGGGTGTCACGGAACTTTCTCGCACCCTATTTCTTCAAAAGATCGAGGCAAATAACCTCTTAGCCAATGCTCCCGGAAAATGGACATTGGATCCCGACTTAGCTGAAGAGTTTTGCTGATGAGCATAATCTGATAACATAAACCTTTTTTAGGGGAGATCTATGGCAAAAGAAGATCATATCGAAATGGAAGGAACAGTCACCGAAACCCTTCCTAACACCATGTTCAGAGTTGAGCTTGAAAATAAGCATGTCGTCATTGCCCATATTTCTGGAAGAATGCGCAAAAACTACATCCGGATCTTAACCGGTGATCGCGTAACCGTTCAATTAACGCCTTACGATCTAACGAAGGGTCGGATTATCTTTAGAAATCGTGATGGAAAACCAGGCGAAGGTAAAGAACCCGCCGCTGGAGATGACGAATAATTTTAAAAAATCCCTCTGTTCGCTACGCTCACGTCTCCCTTTTCCAAAGGGAGAGTATAGGTGGGCTACGCCCACATTAGGAAAGATCAGACACAAAGCAACAAATTCACTTCCAAGAGAAGAGTGTTCATCAAATTATTTGAGATAGATCACACTACAAGGAGTGTCGCGAAGCGACAAAATCTCTCCCTTTGAAAAAGGGAGACGTGAGCGTAGCGAACAGAGGGATTTGCGTTTATTAAACTACGTTACTCGACAACGCCACTTGAATGCCACTTTCATTCGCAGTGACTTTCACATTGCCCCCATCGGTAAGTTGGCCAAACAATAATTCATTTGCCAGCGGTTTCTTTAACTGTTCTTGGATCAAACGCGCCATGGGTCTTGCGCCCATTTTTTTATCGTACCCTTTCTCAGCAAACCATGTTCTGGCCTTGTCGTCGACTTCGAGAATAACTTCTTTTTCTTTTAATCGTTGGGCTAATTCGGCAATAAATTTATCAACTACTCGCGTAATTGTTTTGGGACCGAGTGGTTCAAATTGAATGATTGCATCTAGTCGATTTCTAAATTCCGGGGTAAACATTTTTTGGATAGCAGCTAATCCATCGCTTTGATGATCTTGCTCTTTAAACCCCATGGAATTACGCTCCATAATGGCTGCACCGGCATTGGTGGTCATGATTATCGTGACATGACGAAAATCTGCTTTTCGTCCGTTGGTATCGGTTAAGGTGCCATGATCCATCACTTGCAATAACAAATTAAATACATCCGGATGAGCCTTTTCAATTTCATCGAGCAACAAAACAGAATGTGGATTTTTAGTGACCGCTTCGGTTAATAACCCACCATGATCATACCCCACATACCCCGGCGGCGCGCCGATTAAACGCGAAACCGTGTGGCTTTCCATGTATTCTGACATATCAAATCGAATTAATTCTACACCCAAACATTTTGATAATTGTCTCGACACTTCGGTTTTACCCACACCCGTTGGGCCAGCAAACAGAAAACATCCAACCGGTCGTTCGGGTTCGCCTAAACCCGAGCGCCCCATTTTCACTGCCGAAGTCAATGCTTGGATCGCTTTGTCTTGACCAAATACTTTATTTTCGAGCTCTTTTTCAAGATTGGCTAGTAAAGATTTATCCGACGACGATACTGATTTTGCTGGGATCCTAGCCATTTTCGCGACGATATCTTCCATTTCTTTAACGCCAATGACTTTTTTACGACGCTTGGCCGGTAATAATCGTTGGTAGGCGCCTGCTTCATCTACCACGTCGATGGCTTTATCGGGTAAGAAGCGATCAGAAATATAACGCCCAGCGAGTTCAGCCGCAGCACGTAAGGCCGCCGCCGTGTAACGAATTTGATGATGTTGTTCAAAATGCGATTTGATCCCTTTTAAGATCCGCACGGTTTCTTCAACGGTTGGCTCTTTGACATCGATCTTTTGAAAACGACGGGCTAAAGCGCGATCTTTTTCAAATATTCCCCGATATTCTTGATAAGTGGTAGAACCCAAGCATCGTAATTCACCCGTGGCTAACATGGGTTTAATTAAATTCGATGCATCCATGACACCGCCCGAAGCCGCACCGGCGCCAATAATGGTATGGATCTCATCGATAAATAATATCGCGCCAGAATCTCGGCGTAAATATTGCAGCAACGATTTAAAGCGTTTTTCAAAATCACCGCGATATTTTGTTCCAGCGAGGAGCGATCCTAAATCTAAGGCAAAAACCGTACAATGCGCTAAAGCTCGCGGTACTTTACTTTCAACGATCGATTTAGCAAGGCCTTCGGCTATCGCTGTTTTACCCACCCCTGCTTCGCCAACAAATAAAGGATTATTTTTTCGACGACGACATAAAATCTGAATAGTGCGTTCTAATTCTAGCGTTCGACCTATTAGCGGATCAATTTTACCTTGTCTGGCTAAAGCATTTAAATTAATCGCATAAGCTTCGAGTGGGCTTTTTGCTTCTGCTTCTCGCGTGTGTTCATGTTCAATGGGTTGATCTAAATCAGGCTCATCCATTTCTCGGGTTTCTTCTACTTTAGAAATCCCATGCGAAATAAAATTCACCACATCTAAGCGCGTGATATTTTCTTGCTTTAAAAAATACACCGCTTGACTTTCTTGCTCGCTAAAAATAGCCGCTAATACATTTGCGCCAGTGACTTCTTCTCGGCCAGCAGATTGCACATGAAATACTGCTCTTTGTAAAACGCGTTGAAACCCTAATGTGGGTTGTGTTTCGCGATGTGCTTCAGCGGAAGGAATTAATGGTGTGGTTTCATCGACAAAAGTTTGCAGATCTTGTCTGAGCCTGTCAACATCTGCTCCACAAGAACGTAACACATTAGAAGCAGTAGAATTATCTAATAATGCAAGCAATAAATGTTCTACCGTCATAAATTCATGACGCTTATCCCTAGCATCTTTAAATGCCAGGTTGAGCGTGGTTTCTAATTCTTTGCTCAACATGGGACTCAACCTCCAAGCGTCTTTACATTTTTTTCATTTTGCAAAGCAAGGGGTGTTCATTCAACCTTGCAAATTCATTTACTTGTACTACCCTTGTCTCAGCGATATCTCGGGTATAAACCCCACAAGTTGCTTTCCCTTCGCGATGCACTTTTAGCATCACCGTTAAAGCATGGGGAGTGCTCATTGCAAAAAATTTTTCTAAGACGACGACTACAAAGTCCATTGGCGTATAATCGTCGTTTAATAGGTACACTTCATATAATGAAGGGCGTCCTATCTTGGGTGTCTTCTTTTCTACTTTTACAACAGAGGTAACTGCCCCCCGTTCGAATTGTGTACCCATGTTTGATCTTAGCCAACGATTGGCATCCTCGCTTAACCAAAATTTCTTTTTTCAATTTTATTGTGACATAGCTTAATTTAATAAAAAAGTTAACTTGCTTAGATATCGATAAAATATTGATGGATTGACTGAATAAGGGTTTATGTACAACAGTTATGTGGTTTATTATTTAAACAGGCTGATCAATTATCATTTCGATATATTTTCAGCTTTAGTAGCAGTTTTGTTAGTTCCTGAATTAAAAGGATTTTTAGTATGCCTACTGGGATAGTAAAGTGGTTCAATAGTGCAAAAGGTTATGGCTTCATTTGTCCCGAAGACGGTGGTCAAGATGTATTTGCACATTTTTCCGCCATTATCATGGATGGTTACAAAGCGCTTAAGGCTGGTCAACCGGTAATGTTTGAAGTTAATGAAGGGCCAAAAGGCTTACATGCATTAAACATTCGACCCCACGCTGCGGAAACACAAGAAAATCAACCTATACAGAGTGAATCAGAATACGCTGCTAGTGCTTAACAGCCGGTTTGTGTGACTGAATGAGCCCTCGTTATTTTATAGGGTGCTCATATTACGGATGATCTCTTCCCCAAAGGCTGAGCAGCTGATTGCTTTTGCGCCGGGGATCTGTCGCGCAAAATCATAGGTGACTCGCTGGCTTTGAATTGCACCAGACATTCCTTTGATAATCAAATCTGCCGCTTCTTTCCAACCCATATGACGTAACATCATTTCAGCCGACAACACTAATGATCCTGGATTCACTTTATCTTGCCCCGCATATTTCGGCGCTGTGCCGTGCGTTGCTTCAAATACGGCTACGGTATCGCTCAAATTTGCTCCGGGTGCAATCCCAATTCCACCTACCTGAGCGGCAAGCGCATCGGAAATATAATCGCCATTTAAATTCATTGTTGCGATCACACTATATTCACTGGGGCGCAATAAAATTTGCTGTAAAAACGCATCGGCAATCACATCGTTGATCATAATATTCTGCTGCGTTTTTGGATTTTTAATCACTTGCCACGGCCCACCTTCAAAAGGCTTCGCGCCAAATTCTTCTTTCGCTAATGCATATCCCCAATCTTTAAAGGCCCCTTCGGTAAATTTCATAATATTTCCTTTATGAACTAAAGTGACCGAAGTTTTATTGTTGTCGATAGCATATTGAATAGCACGACGAATTAAACGCGACGAGCCTTGCTGCGAAACCGGTTTAATGCCTATTCCACAATTCTCGGGAAAACGAATTTGATGCACATCCATCACCTCTTGTAAAAAAGTAATGATTTTTTTTGCCTGATCCGATCCTGCAGGCCATTCGATCCCAGCATAAATATCTTCGGCATTTTCCCGAAAAATCACCATATTCGTTTTTTCTGGGTTCTTTAACGGGCTGGGCGTGCCTGCAAAATATTGGATCGGTCGCAAGCACACATACAAATCTAATTTTTGGCGAATGGCCACATTAAGCGAGCGGATCCCTCCCCCGACAGGAGTGGTTAAGGGCCCTTTAATCGCAATGACATAATCTGAAATGGCTTGCAAAGTTTCATCCGGTAACCATTGGTTAGTTCCGTAAACTTGGGTGGCTTTTTCGCCAGCATAAATTTCCATCCAAGCAATATTGCGATCACGTTGATAAGCTTTGTTAACGGCGGCGTCCACCACTTTTCGCATTACTGGCGTAATATCGACGCCGATGCCATCGCCTTCTATAAATGGAATAATGGGATTATCAGGCACGCTTAACGATGCATCTTTGTTAACATGAATTTTTTCGCCTTCTTTAGGCACCACTAATTTTTGATAAGCCATGATTACTCCCTTCGTTGATTACTTTTTGGCAAGTTCCTTTAGTTTACATCTGAGAACACAAAAAAATCTAATTATGTTAAAATACCAAGTCAGGACAAATATTAGCTACCAGGCTTACTCAATTGAAAACAAACCGATCTATTCAAGTTGTCGTTGGATTATCCGGCGGGGTAGATTCCTCCGTCAGCGCTTTGCTGTTAAAAGAGCAAGGTTTCGACGTGCAAGGTTTGTTTATGAAAAATTGGGAAGAGGATGATACTGCTACCCATTGCTCGGCGAAAGAAGATTTAGCCGATGTGCGATCGGTGTGTAAAATCCTAAATATTCCGCTGCACACAGTCAATTTTGCTGAAGCATATTGGGAGCGCGTGTTTAGTCATTTTTTAGATGACTATCGTCAAGGCAGAACGCCTAACCCAGATATATTGTGCAATAAAGAAATTAAATTCAAAGCCTTTTTAGATCATGCCATTAAGTTGGGTGCCGATTTTATTGCTACCGGTCATTATGCAAAAATATTCTCACATTTAAATGATCATCAATTATTAAAAAGCGACGATTTAAATAAAGATCAAAGTTATTTTTTATATACTTTAGGCCAAAACCAACTGAGTAAGTCCCTCTTTCCGATCGGGCATTTGACTAAACCCGCAGTTCGACATTTAGCGAATGCAGCACAACTCGTCACCCACAATAAAAAAGATAGTACCGGCATTTGTTTTATTGGCGAGCGACGCTTTAGAAGTTTTTTACAAGATTTTTTATTAAATCAACCTGGCGATATTCAAACATCCGAGGGTAAAAAGATCGGTCATCACGACGGCTTAATGTATTATACCCTTGGGCAAAGACAAGGGCTCAACATTGGCGGTCAGAAAGGCGCTGAAGAAAAACCGTGGTATGTGATGGCTAAAGATCTCAAACAAAATATTCTGGTTGTGACGCAAAACACTGAAGATCCAAGTCATTTTTGCCAAAGGTTAAAAGCAGATCAGATCCATTGGGTAGCAGGGAAGCCCCCTGCCCCTTCCTTTGTCGCAACTGCGAAAGTGCGTTATCGTCAAGAAGATCAATCTTGCCAAGTCAAGGTGTTAACCAATGGCGATATTTTAGTGAACTTTTCACAGCCACAACGCGCCGTGACACCTGGGCAATCCGTGGTATTGTATCAAGGCGATAATTGCTTAGGTGGGGGTGTGATCCAAAGCACCGATTCAACCGGTGGAATTTTACAAACACAACTTTCAACCCTAAATGAGAATGAATATGCCGCATAACGATCATTTAACCGCACTTTCTCCACTCGATGGTCGGTACAGCCAATTGACAGCAGAATTACGGCCCCTCGTAAGCGAATATGGCTTAAATTATTATCGAATAATCGTTGAGATTAAATGGTTGATCACCCTGGCGCAGAGCCTTCCCGAAATTCAATCTATTAGCAAACCCGATGAACAATTTTTAAATCAAATCATCGCCAATTATAACGAAGCAAATTGTGAACGTATCAAAACCATCGAAAAAACCACTAATCACGATGTTAAAGCAGTTGAATATTTTATTAAGGAGCAATTATCAACGCATGCTACTTTGAGCAAGATCAGCGAGTTTGTTCACTTTGCCTGTACGTCTGAAGATATTAATAATTTAGCCTATGGCTTGATGTTAAAAGATCTGAAGCATAAAATTTTCTTACCTACCTTTGCTGCTTTAATGGCACAATTTGATGCCTTAATCAAGGAACATATCAACACACCCATGCTGTCACGTACGCATGGTCAAGCTGCTTCGCCAACTACCGTTGGTAAAGAATTAGCGAATGTGAAAGCGCGTTTAGCGCGACAACTACAAATATTTAACCAGATCGCCATTTTAGGAAAAATGAATGGCGCCGTCGGCAATTTTAATGCGCATGTGGTAGCTTATCCTGAAATAGACTGGAATAAAATTTCTCAACAATTTGTTGAAGATCTTGGCTTACAGTGGAATCCGCTAACCACGCAAATTGAACCTCATGATGCCATGGCGGAATATTTTCATTGCCTTGCTCGGATCAACACTATTTTAATTGATTTTTGCAGAGATATTTGGGGGTATATTGCCCTTGGTTATTTTACTCAAAAATCTAAAACAAGCGAAGTTGGCTCTTCTACCATGCCGCATAAAGTCAACCCTATTGATTTTGAAAATGCCGAAGGTAACTTTGGGATGGCCAATGCTTTATTGTTGCATTTTGCTGAAAAACTGCCTATTTCTAGATGGCAACGGGATCTTTCGGATTCGACGGTGTTACGTAATATTGGTGTGGCCTGTGGTTATATGTTAATTGCTTTGAAAGCATTAGCAAAAGGGCTCAATAAAGTAGAAGTCAATGTTGCTGCTCTTAATCAGGACTTAAACAATAATTGGGAAGTACTCGCCGAAGCGATCCAAACCCTGATGCGGCGTTATCAATTACCAGAGCCCTATGAACAATTAAAAACCTTAACGCGCGGCAAGAAAATATCCCAAGAATTGTTATATGAGTTTATCGATTCCTTAGCATTGCCAAGTCATGTTAAACAACAGCTTAAAAGTCTTACGCCGAGTGGATATGTTGGACTGGCGACTGTGTTGGGGCGCCTTCTCTAATAATCTTTTACATGGATCCCTCTTTTTAATAAAAACCATGAACAAGCACTGACTTTGGTCTGTCATCCTTTTGCAAAAGTTGCCCTCTTGACTAAACACCAAGTATTGAGTTAACCTCCCTCCTTTGGTTAATTAATCGGAGATATTAAGATGTCACTTGGGACTAAGCTTGATAAAGATACTTTACAAATCACTCAATACAGTAGGTGGTACAAGGATACCGCCACGAAATGGGTTGATATCGACACTGAGTCGCTCACCAAAAAACTTAGAAGAATTAATGGCGTGTTTAAAGTAGAAGTAAATCAGAGAGCAGAAACCAGGCCATCAGGCTACTCATCGTATATCAGAAGCGTTCGTTTAGAATTTAAAATTATACATATAATCCATGTGAGAGATAATCTTAAAGAAGCTATCGAAGAGTCGGTACCACCTACTTTAAAGGGCAATCTAGACCCAGAGCATCGCGTTTTGAATGTCGAAGACGAGTTATTAAATCAAATAGGACTTAAAATTCCAAACGTTGATGAAGATAGTGCAAAAGAAGTGATTGATGCGTTAGAAAAAATTCCTGGCGTAACCAAAGTTGGAATAAGGCTTCTCGCAAGTGTAGCTATCATCTGTTATGAGGGTACGCTTAAACTCAGAGAACTTGTCGGAGCAATTCGAGGCTGTGAACAGGATGTTACTCTTAGTGATGCCCTAAACGCAAGAATGGAACAAGAAAAACCAATTGAAAAGCGAGAGGAAAAGAGAGAACACGCACTTGGAACCAAACTTGATAAAAATACTTTACACGTCACTCAATACTTTAGGTGGTACCAAGATACCGCCACGAAATGGGATGATATTGACACTGGTCCACTCGCCAAAAAACTTAGAAAAATGAATGGCGTGTTTAAAGTAGAAGTAAATCAGAGAACAGAAACCACGTCATCAGGCTCATCGTATATCAGAAGCGTTCGTTTAGAATTAAAAATTATACATTTAATCCACGTGAACACCGATACTCTTAAAAAAGCTATCGAAGAGGGGGTACCACCTACTTTAAAGGGCAATCTAGACCCAGAGCATCGCGTTTTGAGAGTCAAAGACGAATTATTAAAACAAATAGAACTTAAAATTCCAAACATTGATGAAGATAGTGCAAAAAAAGTGATTGATGCGTTAGAAATAATTCCTGGCGTAACCAAAGTTGCAATAAGGCTTCTTGCAAAAGAAGCTACCATCTATTATGAGGGTGAGCTTAAGCTCAGAGAACTTGTTGGAACGATCCAAGACTGTGAACAGGATGTTACCCTTAGTGATGCCCTAATCGCCTGCATGGCAGAAGAAACGGCAATTGAAGAGCAAGATAAAAAGAGAAAACGCGAAGCAGAGAAAGAAGAAGATGATATTGAAGAAAAACCTAAGCGAAAAAAAGCCAAAGTTTAAAAGAACGTAGGGTATTTTAGATGTAGGGTGGGCAAAGCAAAGCGTGCCCACCAAGCGACACAATATCTCCCTTTGAAAAAGGGAGACCGCGCGTAGCGCAGAGGGATTTTATTGTGCCGTCCTGGGAAAAGTATCTTATTACTGCTTATTCTGCTCCGCCAGAAACGTCCACGTCTCTAAAACTGTATCCGGATTAAGAGACAAACTATCTATCCCTTTTTCCACCAACCACTTTGCCAGATCAGGATGATCCGATGGCCCCTGCCCGCAAATTCCTATATATTTTCCTTGTTTTTTACAAGCATCAATCGCCTTACCCATTAAAAATTTCACTGCTGGGTCACGCTCATCAAACGATTTGGCAACAATAGCTGAATCACGATCAAGCCCTAAGGTCAGCTGAGTTAAATCATTCGAGCCGATTGAAAAGCCATCAAACAACTCAAGAAATTCCTCGGCTAAAATAGCATTGGTGGGCAATTCACACATCATAATGATCCGTAAATCTTGTTCGCCGCGCTTTAAGCCATTTTGTGCCATTACGTCAATCACCCCTTGTGCTTCTTTTACTGTACGCACAAAGGGGATCATGACTTCTATATTGGTAAAGCCCATTTTTTCGCGCACAGTGCGGATCGCTTCGCATTCCAGCGCAAAACAAGCTTTGAAATTGTCGGCAACATAACGCGAAGCACCGCGAAAACCAATCATAGGGTTTTCTTCTTTGGGTTCGAATTGATCGCCGCCCAGTAAATTCGCATATTCGTTCGATTTAAAATCCGAAAAACGGACGATCACTTTCTTGGGACTAAAAGCTGCAGCAAGCGTTGCGATCCCTTCGGCCAATTTGGTGACATAAAATACTTTGGGGTTTGTGTAGCCCGCAGCGCGTTTTAAAATTTTCTCTTTCACCACTGGTGTTAATTGTTCAAAAGCCAAACAAGCATGTGGGTGAATACCAATCATTTGACTAATGATAAACTCAATCCGCGCTAATCCGATCCCATCGTTGGGTAGTGCTTGAAAGCTAAAGGCGCGATCGGGATTTGCGACATTCATCATTAATTTAAACGGCAAGGTTGGCATATTATCTAATTCAATAGTCTTCATTTCAAAAGGTAATTTACCTTCAAACACATAGCCGACATCGCCTTGAGCACAACTCACGGTGACGGGAGTGCCATTTTTAATTTGCGTGGTGGCATCATGACAACCCACGACAGCGGGGATCCCCAATTCGCGCGCTATGATTGCTGCATGGCAGGTGCGCCCACCGCGATTGGTGACAATGGCAGACGCGCGCTTCATGATCGGTTCCCAATCGGGATCGGTCATATCCGCTACCAATACATCGCCTTGCTTTACGAGATCCATTTCCTCTGGGCTTAAGATAATTTTGGCAATTCCGGCGCCAATGCGTTGACCGATACTACGCCCCTCCGCCAAGATCGGCCCTTGCGAAAATAAATGAAAGCGTTCAATTGCTCTGGATTTAGCACGGCTTTTTACGGTTTCGGGGCGAGCTTGTAAAATATAAAGCTGTTGATCAAGCCCATCTTTAGCCCATTCGATATCCATCGGGCGACCATAATGATTTTCAATAATAAGTGCTTGATGGCTTAAGGCTTCAACTTCATCATCGGTTAATGAAAATTTACCCCGCTCTTGGGATAACACATCGACTTTCACCACCGGTTGTTGGTCTTTTTTAGCCGTTTGATAGACTAATTTAACCTGTTTACTCCCTAAATTACGGCGTAAAATCGCAGGCCTGCCTGCCAATAACGTGGGTTTGTGCACATAAAATTCATCCGGATTTACCGCCCCTTGCACTACCATCTCACCTAATCCAAAAGAAGAAGTGATAAATACCACTTGATCAAAACCCGATTCGGTATCGATGCTAAACATCACGCCGCTTGAAGCTAAATCACTGCGGATCATGCGTTGGATCCCAACCGATAAAGCAATGTGTTCATGGGCAAATTGGCGATGGACGCGATAAGCAATGGCGCGATCACTAAATAACGAAGCAAACACATTTTTCATCGCAATGACAATATTATCGATCCCATGGATATTTAAATAAGTTTCTTGTTGACCTGCAAATGAAGCTTCGGGTAAATCTTCTGCGGTTGCAGAAGATCGCACTGCAACCGTACAATTTGGCGCAATTTGACAGAGTTTTTCATAAGCTTTGCTCACCTCTGCTACCAATTTCGGTGGCAAAGGTGTTGCTAAAATTAAGCGACGAATTTCCTGGCCTGTTTCTTTTAATTGTGTTAGATTGTCGACATTTAATTGATTGAGCAATTGATAAATATGTTCAGCCAAATTGTTTTGCGCCAAAAATTCACGATATGCCTGAGCGCTAGTCGCAAAACCTTCTGGCACTTTGACGCCGACTTGAGTCAGATGGCAAATCATTTCACCGAGCGAGGCGTTTTTCCCCCCAACAGTATCAACATCTTTGATACCTAGCTTTTCGAAAGGGATAACGTAGGCGCTCGTTGTTGACATACTGTGGCTCCATCATCGTTGACATATTGTGGGTCCAAGATAGCATAATCAAAAAACCTATTTTTATTTAAGGAATTTGTTGTGACAGATCGTACCGTTTTTTTTCTGTCTGATAGAACTGGGATCACCGCTGAAACCTTAGGGCTAAGCTTGATTTCTCAATTTGAAGGGATCCATTTTACCCAAATTACCCTTCCTTTCGTGGATTCGGTTGAAAAAGCACGTGAAGCCACTGAAAAAATTCATGAAGCCTACCGTGCTGATAGCGCCAAACCCATTGTGTTCGCCACTATAATCAATCGGGAAATTAGATTTATCTTACAACAAAGTAATGCCTATTACGTCGATTTCTTCAAAACTTTTATTCCTGGTTTAGAGGCTGAACTCAAAACGCCTTCAGCGAATG
>JBIOEB010000048.1:0-16299 GCA_044445585.1 Candidatus Berkiellales bacterium | reverse complement strand
TTTTTGGTAGCGAGCCTACTTTTGCTTTAGAGAGTCGTATCATCGCTAATAGTTGTAGTTGCGACAGATGCCCCTCTTTGTTTAATTCAGAAAACTTTCAGTAAATCATGTTACCTAATTAAAGAAGGCCTAAAATCAACAAGCAATAATCTTTCTATCTCAATGAAAATCAGATATCATTTTTCTTCATAAAGACATTTAAGTATTCAATATCAACATTTTCCACGATTGGTTGTGCTCGATATAAGATATTAATGTCTTCATGAAGAACGCTTCTCTTTAGCAAAAAATGATACAGATCAATGCCAAAAACAAACTCTAAGAAGTCAAAATCTCGCTGCCACTGGGCCAAACCAGATAATTTGCTCTATATCGAATATCATGATTTCGAATGGGGCCGGCCGGTGCACGACGATAACAAACACTTTGAGATGATTTGCCTTGAAGGCGCTCAAGCGGGCTTAAGCTGGGAAACTATTCTTAAAAAGCGAGAGAATTATCGAAAGTTATTTGCACATTTCGATCCCCAAAAGGTTGCCAGATTTACACCACCAAAAATTGAAAAATTGTTGCAAAATCCAGGAATTGTCAGAAATCGTTTAAAAGTGGAATCCACTATCTCAAATGCCAAAGCCTTTCTTAAAATCCAAAAGGAATTTGGATCATTTGATCACTATATTTGGCAATTTGTCGATCACAAGCCTATTATGAATAAATTTAAAAATCTCAGCGAGTACCCTGCTAAAACAGCGTTAAGCGATACCATTGCAAAAGATCTTAAAAAGCGAGGATTTCGCTTTGTTGGCAGCACTATTATTTATGCTTACCTGCAAGCAGTAGGCCTGGTTGATGATCATGTATCTCACTGCTGGGTTAAAAAAATTAAATGAGGTTCAAATAGATGAATATAAATCGTTATCGATTTTATCGTGAACATAAATTTGTTAGCTTTAAGCTTTTTGAATTGGAAAAATTAATTGCCAAATCAAATTTTAAATTAAATAAAGATATTGAGATTATTAAACAAAGCTTATTACAATTGGCGGACTTGATGAACAATCACGCCGCCTTTGAAGATAAAGCTATCCATACCCTACTGCGCCAAAAAGGGTCAACGGTACATGAAAAGATTGAAGAAGAACATCAACACCATCATCAGCAATATAATGCATTAAAAGATCATCTTGAGGCTATTTTGCTGTGCGATGAAAATGAGCGAGAAGCTCAAGGACATCAATTTTATTTAAATTACCGCCTCTTTGTTGCTGAGAATTTAATCCATTTACATCAAGAAGAAACACTGATCATGCCAGAGTTACAACGACTTTACTCAGATGAAGAATTGCGTTTGGTTGAGTTCAATACCTTTCATCATATGACACCCGAACATATGGCAGAGATGATTGCGACATTAGCGCAGCATATCAATCCTAGTGATTTGGTGTTTTTTCTTAACGAAATGAAAACCGCTGAGCCCGATAAATTTTTGGCGTCAGGGTTATCGTAAATCAAGTTGTGCATTATCCCCTAATTGTAACCGATAGATTTTTGAGTAACATAAAGGGTAATTTGTTTTACCATGACCAAATTGGGAAGAATATAAAACAGGGAAATCATGATGTTCACCGAAACTCGATAAAGTTTTTAAAATAGCTTGTTGATTCTCCGTTTGCTCTTTTTGTTCACAACCGATTGCCCAACAAGTAAAATCCCCAAAAATTACAGCTTTTATTTGATCAAACAAACCAATTCTTGAAAAATATTTCAAGGTACGAATAATTTTATGTGCTTTCTCACTGCAATCTTCTAAAAAAACTATTTTATTTTTAGTCTCAATTTCCCATATGTCTTTGATGCTGATCTGAATAATGCTTACATTCCCTCCTGTTAATTCCGCTTCAATAATTTGATTTTGGCGTGCACTCTCGTTCAGTGGCGTTAAATCGAGCCCAGAGGTTAATTGATTCTTAAACAGTAAATCGATCGTTGATTGACGCGACCCTTTATCAATTGAATCTAAAGCAAATTGCAAGGGACTGGGTCCATGAATGACTGGCCAGCGGTAATATTTAGAAAAATAGACTAAAAGCGCAGTAAAATCACTATACCCCAATAACACTTTAGGGCGTAACGATTTAATTCGATCATGATGCTGGTGAATATAAGGCAAAATATCAGCGGTTCCTTCGCCACCACGCAATGCAGTAATTAGCCTGATGTTATCATCAAATAAATACTTTAAGAAAATTTCTGCACGTCGATGTGGTGGCAGGCTTTGAGTAGTATCATCGTCAAACGTTGAATATAATTGATAATGTTCTTTTAAATAATCTTGCGCAATTTGAGGGTGACTTGGATGCCGACAAATACTGCCCGTGCAAACTAAGGCGACGTGATCATTGGGCTTTAGCGTTTCCATGAAGCTTTGCTCATACTCATAAATGACAAAAGATCATGATAACTAAAGTGATGATTATTGTCTCTTTTTAGGTATAAAATTTATTTATGTTATTTTGCACCTTGACATATTTTTTGATAAAGAGCACCTAACCCTTCATCGGCCAAACTGGTGAGATTTTGTTCTTCAGTGTCATCTTTGATGGCACGAGGTATCAGTTTCAATGAAGGGTCCTCTGGTTCGGGTAGGGTAATTAACGACCGATTTACCCGCAAAGCGTAGCGCTTCTCCCAACTTAAAGTTCGAAATCCAGCAAAGCAACTTTCTAATGCTTCGAAATATCCTTGTGTGGTTGGATCCATAAACTGGCGCCAGATATAATCCCAAGCTTGGCTATGGCCCGCAACCTTAGCTTGAAATGCTAAGTGAAAGTTCAGAGCATTCCAGACAATGGCTTTTCCTTGTTCTTTACATTCAGCCTCAAGCAAATCCCAAGCCTTATTATTCCCCGCTTTTAAAGCACTCAAGGCAAAATATATTTGCTGGTTTTCCTTGTCCATCTCAATTCGCAGGTGTTTAGGATGAGGCTCTCCAGTAACAAGTGCTTCTCCTGCGGTGGTGTCATGGCTTGAAGGATCTTCAGATAAGAATAGCCCCCTCTTCAAGGTTGTAACTCCTCGTATTATTTTTATTTATGAAAAATTTTAATCACTTTGAAAGCAAATATCAAATATTCTGATCAAAACAGTGCTTTCACGTTAGAGATGAGATGTGGCTTATTAAAAAGGGAGCCTAAAGCTCCCTTTCATTACCACCACTTGGGGGCATAATAATGCCTGATGAGATCATATCTTGCTATAGTTGGATCGATCTTTTGTATGACACTAAACCTTGAAGGAAATATAAATTTATTTAAAACATTCATTATCACTACCATCTTGGCTCGCCCCTTGGATAGCTTTGCGATTATTTTATAAGAATTATTCATAATCATTCCTCCCATGCCATCAACAAAGGGGTGTTTTATAGCATCTTTGAATGATGCTTGTACAGTGAAAATATCTAAATGATATGTGAAAATCGACCAGCGGTTATTCTCTTCACGGGACGGGACGGGACGGCACAGCAAAATCCCTCTGCGCTACGCGCGGTCTCCCTTTTTCAAAGGGAGACTAATGTCGCTTCGCGACAGATCCTTTTCCCCCACATAATTTTAGGCATTTTGGGTCCCCTTCTTCGTTTGCCTAAAAGCCTGTAGGGGACGGCCTCTGTGCCGTCCCGGGTAAAAGTATAAGCCTTATCTCAATCCGCTCTTTCCCACTCCCAACATTCACCCGCTTAAGCGTAACAAATCCTACTTCTGCTGTTGACTTGACATGCGTACCACCACAAGGCACTCTGGAAAATCCTTCAATTTCCCAAAAACGCTTTTGCTTTTCCACATCGGAAAAACCTGTTTTAATAGGTTCATTTTTGGCAATGATCTCATTATACTGCTCCAGCACCTTTTCAAAAACATGCGAAATGTTTTGCTGATAATCAAAATCGATCCTGGCTTTGGTTTCGCTAATATGGGCCCCAATTTTTTCTAATTTAAGTTCCCGTGTCACTAGCTCTAGTACCAATTCAGCCGCAAAATGCAAACGCATCAAACGATATCTTCGCGGCCAATCGATTTCCATCGTGACTTGATCGCCCACAACCAGACCATGCCCCTCTGGTAAGGAATAATAAATCAAATTCCCAACTTTTTCAGAATCTAGAATGGGAAGGTTATTGACAAAAGCCTTATCACTTTCTTGTCCGCCGGAAAATGAATAAGCGATAGTTCCTTCAAATAAGAGCCGGTTTCCATTCACAGCGTTAACACGGGTCGTTAATTTGCATTGATAGGGATCATCCCAAAACACTTTTCGCATGTTTCACCTGTCATTTTATTTGATTGCAACCACTTTTCCTGCCGTTAGTTTTGCGATGTCTGTTGATCGCAAACTAAAAACAGCATTGGGCGTGCCGGCCGCTGCCCATACGATTTCATATTGCAATAAGTCTTCATCAATAAAAACATGATGAATTTTCTGTCGATGCCCCAGCGGCGGAACACCCCCAATAGCAAAACCGGTGATGTCACGAGTAAAATCGGCATCGGCTTTAATTATTTTATCGCCAATCCAGTGTTCAATTTTTTGCTCATTCACACGATTGCTGCCACTGGCCAGTACCAAAATAGGTTGATGCGTATTCTGTGAGCGAAATAATAACGATTTTACTATTTGTGCAATATTACAGCCTAGGGTTGCAGCTGCTTCTGCGGCAGTTCGAGTACTCGCAGAAAGCTCTTTGACTTCACATGACAACCCCATTTGAACTAAAGTATCTTGTACGCTTCTTGCACTCTTGCTTAATTTATTCTCGCTCATCATGTAACCCTTACTAACGCCACAATGAAAATTTTCTGGTTAATTCAGTAACTTTATCCCATTCACCCAATAACACAATGCCATAATAAATTAGATTTTCTTCTTTGGTTTGCAATGTTCTTTCAATTTGTTCTTGATAAGTGCCAACTGTCATCGTATCGGTAAAATCATTAAACGCAATATTATTGGTAATTGCCTCTAAGCGTAATTTTCTAATTTTATTGGAATTTTCTGCCAATATAATAAAAGGTATTTCTGAAATGAAAGGGTGAGAACCTCCATCGGCATCTTGGTAATCCGTTAAACGTAGCTGCTCTTTCCCGACGGCAGAGCCCAACCCAATACACATATGCGCAAGCGCATTGAACACTTTACCTGACTCGATACTTTTATTGAGCACAGCGACCAACTTGTGCTTAAATTGATTGTCACCCATCTGAACGCCTCTCGATCTGATCTATTTAAAAGTTGTGCGTTATAACGCATAATAGGTTTATACTAGCATTGTGCGCTATAGCGCACAACCGTTTTACGATAAAAGGTTGCCGGTGAAAGATATAAATCAACGAATTGCTTTAACTTTAAAAGACTTGCGTCGTGAGCGTGGGTGGAGCCTAGATAAGGCGGCGGCAGAAACCGGAGTGAGCAAAGCCATGCTGGGGCAAATTGAGCGTGGGGAATCCAGCCCGACCATTGCTACCCTTTGGAAAATCGCCAGCGGCTTTCACGCTTCGTTTTCTTCTTTTATTGAAGAAAAGATTAACGCAGAAAAGAATGAGCCCATCTTGCGTGCAGGCACAACACAACAACTTCATCCCGCAGATGAAAAAATACGTGTGATGCCCTTGTTTCCGTTCGACAGCCAATTATTCTTTGAAGTGTTTATCATTGAATTGTTGCCAGGATGTGAGCATTTATCACCGCCGCATAAAGAAGGCGTAATTGAGCATGTGATTGTTGTTAGCGGAAAAATGGAAGTGTTAGTAAATGGGAAATGGCAAGCTATAGCAAAAGGCGAAGGCCTGCGCTTTAATGCCAATCAACCGCATGGTTATCGCAATTTAACAAGCAAAAAGGCTTGTTTTCACGATATGATTCATTATCCCAAGCAAAGGTTAACTTAGGCTAAGATTTTTATTTAAAAGTAACAACCGCTCGAAAACGCACTTGGCCACTTTTTACTTTTTCATCAGCTTTAACGATATATTAGCTGAATTTGTGAGGGAAAATTGAATGGGAAGCAGGGGATTAATTCAGACCCTTGGCTAAAAGCTCAAAAACGGATCCCCGAAAACCACCTCCTGATTTACACCCCGTAATAATTTCATTGATATTTTCAGGAAAAACGATAAGGACTTTTCACATAAACCAGTCGAGCTATCGTTAATAGCCAAGCCAAGGTCATTATTTTCGAAGATTTAAAAACAGCGAATATGACCAAGCAACCCAAGGCTAAGCAAGATGCAGCGGGTCGATATATACCCAATCAAGCATCAGCAAAAGCTGGGCTCAACAAAGCCATTCTCGACAAAGGGTGGCATCAGTTAGAAGTTTTTACTAAATACAAAGCGGAAAATACAGGTAAAGCGGTATTTAAAATACCTGCGCCCTATACGAGTCAAGAGTGTGCCAGCTGTGGTCACACTCATCCCGATAATCGCAAAGCACAGGCTTTATTCATTTGCGGTTATTGTGGCAACGTTGATAACGCTGACAGAAATGCAAGCCTCGTGATTAAAAAAAGGGGTATTAGGTTAAGACAAGACTCTGGAGCGGAGTTGTCGGATAGAGGTGTCCTCACCATATCTGATACAGGGCGTGGAGTATCGTGTAAGTCTGGCAGGCGTAATCGCAAACCAGCATCAAGCGTTGAGACGTCAAAAAAGAACAGAACCGCAACTACTCACGTAGCTGCGTAATATGGGAAGCTTGACAGCTTTAGCTGCGAGTAGTTCACTGGTTGGAGAATCTGCTGCTGAAGAAGCATAATGTGTTGAGATTTTAATTTCATTCAGTATTTGCTTAATAATGGTAGTTTTTCCCACCTGTCTTGGACCAGCAATGACTTGAATAAATTTTCTGGGTTCATTAACGCGAGACAATATTAGATTATATACGGGACGAGTGAATACCATTATTCAATTACCATTTGTTCAATATTATGAACAAAATTATTCACTATATTGAACAATTTGTAAAGTTGATACTCAAATTGAAATAAATTGTTATATATCAAAGAGTTGCAAAAAGCCGCATTGTCGATAAAATCTAAAATGGTATATACCCAAAGCACTTCAAGATGCCAACAAAACACAGAGAGCATATTGATAAAATTGTACTTAGTTCTTCTAACGTTTAGATCGTTAGCAAATCTAACCATCTGAACGTTAGCACTTTTTATTCTGACGAATCGTGTTCTTTCAAGCCAAGATCTTGTAGCATCTTGTCATTTACATTACTATGAGCTGATTTTCCAGCCAAACCGTAGGGTGTTGTTACATGGTTCAAAGAATAAGTAACTTCTTTAGAAATATCACCGGTCTTCTCTTTAACAATGAGGGCCATAGCATTGCAACAAAGGCGATTCAACCTCATGAAGTTACCCTTACCCAAGCCGACGGCTTTAGCGGGCTTCCAATTCTAAAAAGCCAAATGACAGATCAAGACTTAGTATTATTTTCTTACGATGAGAATTTTGCGCATGTTATCCCTCAAGGCAAAACTTTTATGCATCGTTTGCATCAATACAGTCAAAAACAAGGGATCGCTAAGATATTTTTACCCATTGAAGGCTCTCAACTTGAAAACGTGCGCACTGCTTGTCAAGCAGCAAATATCGCCATCCCTGAATTAGCCGTTGTTCGACAGGGCGTGGAGTCTCCAAACAAGGTAGAGGATAAAGCATTAACGTTGCCTTCTCCTTCGTGGGTTAAAATAAACCATACGATTAACGCGTTAACACAAAATGACGTTGCAGTGGCTAAAAGTTTAGCGCGCGATCCTCGGATAAATACAAATGTTGAAGCATGTCAAGAATTACTCAGAATTGCCTATGAGTTTGAGTTTCAGGAGGTGTTTGAATATTTGTTGCATCATCCTGTTTTAAATGAAGGGACAGATCACCCGATTGATCGTCTCCATTATCCCCTTACGAAAGGCGCGTTTATTAAAAATTCTCTTAAGCGTAAACCCTGCCCTCCAAAATTATTTCCTTATCTCTATGATGGGGTAAATCGCGTGGCGGATAGCGGAACTTTAGAAGAGTTGGAATCATTGCTGAGTATTCCTGGCTTAGTTGAAAATGTGAGCAATTTGGGAAAGCCTGCTATTCGGAATGCTGTTGATCAAGGTGAAGTAGAAATATTAACTGCATTATTAAAGATCCCAAGCATAAATAATGTAGATAACATTGTAGGTGTAGTTGTACATTCAGCTGAACATGTGGATTGGTGGAAAGAATTTTTAGAGAACAGCGTCTTATTTGCTCGGATAATTCATGTGGCTCGGCATGGAACGCTGGAAGAGTTGCAATCAGCTCTCAAAACGCCAGGCTTAATTGAAAATGTAGAGCATTGGGGAAAGGAAGCTATTCGAAAGGTAGTCGAAAGAGGGGACGTGAGATCGTTAATGGAATTATTGAAGATCCCCGACTTTACTGAAGATGTGCTCTGGTGGTGGAAGGATACTATTTGGAATACTGTTTGGACTGGTAATGTAGGAATATTATTAGAGTTATTGAAGACCCCAAATATAAATGAAGACGAATATCACTGGCAAAGTTGGTTAGAAACTGCCGCCGAGAAGGACCATGTTGAAGTCTTCAAGGAATTATGGCGTTGTTTTGAAAAGAAGAATACACTTGAAATTCATTTTTATAGTAGACTTTTATATTTTGCCCGAAAAAGTCCGCGCGTTTTACAATTTCTCTTATCTCTACCACAGTTAACTACACCAAATTCAGTTTTGTTTGAACCTGTAGTGGATTCAATGGCAAGGGAAGGGCATGTTGAGATCTTTCAAAAATTAAGGCAACTTCCCGCCTGGCAAACCAATGCGAATAAGCGAAAATGTCAACAATTATTGGTGGCCGTTAAAAGTGGAAATGGGGAACAAGTCAATGAATTGCTGCCTGAAGCGCAAACTTTTCTTCCTGAAAATATGGAATATTGTCAAGCAATAGTAGATGGGGCCTTCAGTTCACGTGGTAACATTGCAATTATACAAAGGTTATGCACTGTTCCCATACTGAATGATTTACTGATGCAAAATAATTTTGGATTAAATGAGGCAGTCAGAAATGGACGCCTTGATATGGTACGCTTCTTCTTAAGCTTTCCGTCTGTTGTTGCAAATGTAACGGTTCCTGAAGACAGCTTTCTCGTTGAAGAAATGAACAAAAGACGAATTTATTCTCCATTTGATCCTGGTCTTGCAAGAGGTGATAATAGATTTTTAGAAACTGCCGCAAGAAAGGGCTTTGTACCTATTGTTCACGAATTATTAAACTACGCTGCGGCCAGAGGAGAGGGTAGTTGGCTTAAATGGATCGCAGCTAAGCTATGTCAACATTTTAGTCATCGCTTCCTCCCCCTAGTGATGCAAAACTGGGTTATGGCTTGGTATAAACCAGCATTAATGGGCGCAATCAAAAATAATCATTTGGAAGTGGTAAGGATTTTTCTCAGCAACCCTTTAGTGCGATCCCAGGCAGCATTGTGGGGATTTGATGCTTTACATGAAGCAACGCAAAGGAGCCACTATTCTTCAGATCTTGAAAAAGTTGAAGTGTTGCAAGAATTACTCAATGTGCCTGAAATAGAAGCTCAAGCGGCAAGCGACGATAACAGTGCCTTACTCAATGCAGCAAATGATTATGCGGCATTGGATCAATTATTTATGATTGAGGCTGTCAGACTTAATGCAGGCGCTGCCCGCAACAGGGTTTTAGCTTATGCAGCGAGAAGGGGTGCACTTGATTGTGTCAGAAGATTGTTGACTAGCCCATCCGTCGTGGATGCCATTGATGTCGATAATAATGCCATTTTTAAGGATACCGTAGGTCGAGGTCACTTTTATGTTGTACAAGAGCTCCTTAAATATCGGAAGGTTGTAGACAAAATAGCGGTGAATAACAACTTCGCCTTACATAAAGCAATTGAATTAAATCACCCTAGGATAGTGACGGTTCTATTAAAATACCCTGCGGTGAGAAAAAAACTTACCTTCAAGATAGCATTTGATATTTTATTCACAATGCCTCAGATAGGCGAGAAGATCATTCAGGAGACCTTTGAAGAAATCTTTGCAAAGTTGCAAGCAGAGCAAAGTTTAACTAAAAAGGAATTATTAGACATTGCTAACCGAATTAAACCCAAAGATCGTGTTGCTCAACAATGGTTATTAAAATATTTACAATGCTTTGGGTATAATCCTATAGATAATAACCTACCTTTAATAGATAGCTTAAAAGCAAGCATTACTCAAAGTTTTAGTCAACCTTTTGCTAATCCTCGCGCTCACGCAGGGAATATTTTACAATTATCGGCTGAAGCAAAAAACGTGAAAATTAATTTGGCAGATCTTGCCGATCATCATGAATCTGCCGACGATGACATTTTGGTCAAACAAGCAAATGAGCGATTTGATGAAAAAATAAAGCCGTTATTTAAAGCTAGATTCACTTCAATTGAAGAAATTGAAACCAAGTTGCATGCTGTATTAATAGAGCGAAAATTGTCGGAATTAAAGGCAGAAGATCCCAGGCGTAATCGCGAAGCCATTACCTTTATTGAACAAAATAAAGAAAAGCTTATCGCTCGAAACAGCGAAGTAATGGAGCAATCATTACGCTATTTTAATTCTAATTCCGACACCCTGGATATGTGTTTAAGAACACTTAATGCTGGTGCACCCTCCCAAGAATGGGATAAACTTTTTGTGGCGCCGAAAAAGGAACAAGAACAAAAGGAAGTTTTTTCAACGCGTGCAGCCTATGTTGGGAGCATTAATTTATTACAAACCACACAAATTACTCGCGAGCGTTTATGTTATGCGTATTTGGTGGCAACTGATCCAGCGTTATTGCCAAAGCAGCAAAAAAAAGTGATGAAAGCGATCATTTATTATTTAGCTGAAATTGGTCGAGCGCATAATATGAGTACAACGGAAGTCGATAATCCAAGTTGTTTTCCTGGTACGATTTCACGACTAGACAATGTTTTTCAAGCTCATCCAATGTTTAAGGTTGACCCTGTTTTAAGTGTCAAAATAAGAGAGATTGCGAGCCAATTGGTCGTAAAAGTGTTTGGTGATGCTTTACGAAAATTGCCTACAGCAGAAGATAAATTAGCCTTATACGAAGCGCTTAGTTTATATTCGGATTTTAATGCTTTGAATATTATTAATAAGCCGGAATCCATATTAGACACTCAAGGGGAAAGTGCAAAATTAACGCAGTTGCTTAAAATTAGACAAAACTTTTTTAATCATTATTTCGGGGAAAATGCAGAAAAAGGCATTGCTGAAATCAATGATAAATTAATAAAAGAATTTTCGTTATTTCTTGATGAAGACACCCAAGTTATAGCCTTAGCAGCGCTGATGAATATGGGAAGAGCCTCTTTAACGACCACCTTTAGTTTAACCGAATGCTATCAGCGCGCAGTACCACCGCCTCAAAGGAAGGAACGTACACTAGAAGGCAAAAATCCTTACTGCCAAACCTACGGTGATATATTTGCAAAATTGCAGTTTCTCAATAACCCGGCGCGTCAAGAAAAGAAAGCAAAAGAGCAATACACGTGCATTGCGCTTAAACGAGCAGAATATGATTGTATCTATCAAGGCTTAGTTGCTACTCGCCCTGACGATGATGCCAATAAGTTGATGCAAGAAGCCAAAGAGATCGTTGAAGGCAGATTCAATCATGTAGAAAGCACTACCTTAAATGAAATGCTCTTGGAATTGGATAGCCTAGAGCCACCGAAAGGAATAACAATAACCCATCCAACAGCACAAGCAATTGAGGATGAAATGGTCGATTTCCACACTACGATGGCAACGGCAAAGCCACCAATCTTGCCAAAATTTTCGGCTCAAAAGGCAGCTTTAGCGGTAGCCCCAAAACCACTTGAGGAAGAGGCGATGGATCTTGAGGAGGATACAACGAGCCATCAAAAGAAGAATTGGGGTGTTAACCTCAATACCAAAGTGATCTGAATATTTTGAGCCCGTCTTTTCAGTAATGATGGGCTGTTTTTTAGTTTATTTGAATACCAATTTTTTAGTCATTTATTGGCCAAAATTTCGAGTTATTGGCCAAAATTTCTTTTAAATAATCCGCCGCTCGTTACTCAAGTTCTCTTCAATCTTTAGCTTATGAAACCATACCGCCATTAATGCGATAAAAATAGGATAGAGAAAAACAATGGCGATACTATCAAAGTAGTTTAAAGCAGTAAAAATATCCGTTTGATAAAATAACATGATCTTTACAACACTAAACTTTACTAGCCAGGCAACTATTGCAAACATGGACATCATTAAAAAAGTAGAAATCCAATGATTTTTTATAAGCTGCCAACTTCTTCTCAACCCAGTAATAATACTTAATTGTTCAATAACGATGCACGCAATCGTCATACATATCGGTGTGATCACAAAAACAAAAATGGCATGGGGAATAGGAAGATATGGAAGTAAAAATGCTGAAATTAAGTGTTTAGGATTATCAAAAAAGAAAGAGCTCAAAAACATTGTACTCCAAAATACACTTTGCCAAATCACTTGAAGCAAGGTTGAAAAAAGCAAAAGATGGAATGCATGTTTTAATCCTATGACTATCGACTGCCAAAGATAAAACCGTTTATTCAGCAAAAAGAAATAAGTTCCCAGTGTTAAGAAGGAAACAACCATCGTCGCTAATGCCCATTTAAACGCTTCACCTAAAAAAATCCATTGAAAGTAAGATGAAGAACCTGAAGTAAAATGTGCGATCGCAACTGCAAGCGGTTCTTTAACAAAGTGTAGGAGTAATAAAAAGGGGAGCATGATGAAATAGGTTTTAAAGCATAATTGAAATGCGCTCTGATAAGCTTTAACACAATCAATAAATTTCATAAAAAAACACCATGCAGTTACACATTCTCTGGTTCAACAACCATAATTTCAAAAGCAAAAACCGATTATAAAGAACATTTTTTAATATTAAACAGTTGAAGGACGAAACAATGAAAAATGGAGATAAGCGGTAACATTAGCAGAAATTGCGCAGGGCTTTAAGCATTATCAACAACGTGATCTCCCCACCAACTTCGACTAGCTTGCCTTTTTGCCTTGTTGTTTATGTTAGTCTAGATAACTTGTCAAATTTAAGGGTATCATCCTCATTTGATTGGCCGCCCTCATTTAAAGACCCTAATGACATTAAAAATTGTGCGACGATGGGATTGGAATCAAGAAACATATCATCGAGTACACTTGATTGTAATGCATCACTCATCTCCTGTGTGATACGCGCATCTTCTTCGATGATAGCATTTATCCTCGCTGAAAAATTTTTTGCTCTTTTATTATTACTCAAGAAAAGTAATTTTCCTCCTGAAAATTTTATAGGCTCACTAGCATGTATGATTTCAAGATATAATTTAAACATTTCAGTCTTATTGCGCATAGTAGCAATTGAAATTCTAACAAGAAAATCAAAGGGAAGAGACCAGGTGGTATCCTCAGGGAGCATCTCGACAAAGGGATCTGCGGGTTCGTCCTCTGCTCCTTTTAGTAAACCCATATATTTAGGAGTTAATGCTTCAAGAAATAACATTGCTTGATTATTGCATTCAAGGTATGAAGTGAGATATTCAACATTATTACGTAGATCCTCTAAATTTACGATATTAACTTTATTAGAGAGTAATCGTCCGATAAAATCAAATAACCTGGATTTGTGTTGGGGTTTTTTTGCTAAAAATTGATTCAATCTGGCGCCGTGCTTTATCAAAGCTATTCTAAGTCTGAGAACTTCAGCTTCATTTCCTTCAGCCAAAGCACGCCTTTGCTCTAATAATGCAATCAATTTCTTATATAAACGACTACTACTTGAAAGTCTACCCTTCGCACTCTCTGCACCAACTTGTTCTAAGAATCTTCTTTGTGCTGAAAACACAAAACACCCTATTGCTTCCATATCTGACATTAATTGGACTTGCTTTTTCAATACATCAATATATTGCTCTTTTTTTTCTTTTAAATTAGTACTTAAATCGTATAATTCATCATCATTTGCTTGTTTGGCAACCATACAGGAGGCAAGAGTCCCCATACAGGAGGCAAGAGTCCTTTTTTGTTGTTCACGCAAAAACAAGATGAGATCGGTGCAAGGTATACATAAATCGATGATGTTTTCTATGTTTTGCTCATCCAGCTTTGTAAATTTAGGCGAAGCTTCATTATCAGCAATATCAAATAGCTTGGGTTCCACTGTAATGTGGTCAAGTTTATCAAAATAAAGATGTGCTCTATATTTTCGGCTTTTTTGTGTTAATTCCAAAGTATAATGATATTGAGATTGCGTTTGATCATCATCACCCTCGGGGATAGTAAAATGATGACCCGTTACACGCAAATCCAAACCATTGATTTTTAGTTGACTTGTGTCAGGTAGGGGAAGTTGAATCAGCCAGTATTTTTGTTTGGTTTTGGCAAAGGTTTTAAGGATAATAGGGAATTGAAATTTTTTCTTAAGAAAATCTTGAATCCTTGGATATTTTTCAACAAAAGCGAACATGTGATTTAGCATGGTTCCCCCTGAGTTTTAGATGTGGGCGAATTGTATACTTATTTCATAAAAGTGGCACCTTAAAATGGATTTATGCAATGACAACCAAAAGGGATTTAATTTAATGGGTGCAATTTGCCGCAGCAGTCGCCACGGCAGTGGCCTAGGAATTTAGCCCCACGTGAAGGCGCTTCTTAGCGCCAAAACGTGGGGATGGGATACACAAGAAAATCTCAAGCTGCGGCAGCAGCGTAGGATTTCCTGCGCTTTAAAAACGCATCATCGTTACTTGCTAGAATTGCTAGAATTGCTAAGCCTCAACTTTTTATATTTCGCAGATTTCTCAGGTTCTTCAGATCCCCCAGATTCTGCAAATTTTTCAAATTCCGCAGATCCCTCAAATTCTTCAGATCCCTCAAATTCTTCAGATCCCTTAAATTCTTCAGACCCCTCAAATTCTTCAGATCCCTTAAATTCTGCAGATTCTGTGATTTTCGTAGCTTTTGCAGCAGCTTCTGCTGCTTCCTCAGCCTTCACACCTTTATAAAAATCATCATCTTTAGTCGCGCTAATATAGCCCATTACCTTACCAGGGTCAAACCAACGTTTCTTTGCAATATCAAAGCCCCTTAAAAAACTGGGGGTTTGACTATATTTATTAAAACAATATTCATCAATAAAGATTAGCAGATCAGATAATTGTTCTTCGTGGGCGGGGCTTTTTTTTAGAGAGGTAGAATCCAAAGAAAATGTAGTCGTTTCTTTATCATGACCAGGATGTTTCATTTTTTCATGAAAAAATGAAAATGCATTTTTAAATTCACTGGCCCTAGCCGTATTAGCTTGTTCTAACTCCTGGGCTTTATGCTGTACTGCTTGTAAGGCACGTTGAACCTGAGCGCTACCTCTAGCATTAATTAAATTTTTCAAGAGTTCAGAATATTCACTGACTATAATATAGTCGAGAAAAGACAGAAGCTTAACCCCATCATAAAAATACAATGGTTCATATTTAGGCTCTTTCTCAGAAGAAACAACCCTGTTTCTTAAGAAAACAGTTACTTTATCGGCATTTTTAGATAAAACAACTTTTACCTCTGCTGGCATATCCCTCTCCTTATCTCAAGTAATTGCGACTGGAATGCTATCATTACCCTAGAACTATTTCAATCATTCAATGATTTTCATGTTCTAAACAAAAATCAAAAATTCCTTCATGTTCCATGAAAAACCAAATCATTATTTAAATTAAAAATATCTGCCGTTAGCAAAGTAATATTATCATTAGAGATGATCTTAAAATGTTCTGCTTGGCTTTCATGAAAAAGGATTTTATGATCTTTAAAAAAACCTTCACGGGCAAAAGTTCTTAATTTAACACCCATAATTTGATTGCCTCTTTTTGCAAACCATAGCATACCAATGCTTTTACCACACAAAGGGAAAAATATTCTGGCGCCAGATTTAAGATTTAAACAATCAATATACTTTATTAAAAAGGGGTTAGGTTTTTCTTGATTAAAACGGGTATCTTTGTTTTCCCACTTGGCTTGCCAAAATTCTATATACAACACTTGCTCGCTGCTCGCGAACAACGGGCAAGTTTAAATGAAAATTAAATCGAGTGTCCCGTTAATTAGGTGCATTTACACATTTATACGTCACACCCTTAAAACATCAATGCATACCGTATATGTGCTGTATAT
>JBIOEB010000047.1:0-16504 GCA_044445585.1 Candidatus Berkiellales bacterium | reverse complement strand
TCGGAAGAGGAAGCATAGGTGACATAATCCCAAGTGATCACGCTTAAGCCTTCAGTGTGAAGTACATACCCAACGAGAAAACTCCAGCCGATAATAGCAGTGACTCCAGAAAGTATCACCCAAATAGGCTCAAAGCGTAGCGCACGCAACACAATTAAAATAAAAATATAATTTAAATGCGAATTTTTTAAAATAATGACTGGACTGGTTTCAAATTGAAGCTGGTAACTCCAAATAATAAAGAGTAATAATATCATTTCGGCTATCACAAAAAGCCCTAGCCACAGTGAGGTTAACTGCCGGGTGTAGGCAAAATAAAATCGCACCAGCACTAAGATGCTAAATAATGATAAACCTAATATCGCGGAATGAATGGGTGCATCGGGACTATAGTTTATAGGCGTCAAAAACATGATCATAAATAAAATAACAATAATGGCTGCCTGCACGCCGGCGACAATTAATTCACTTTGATATTGTAATTCGAAAAACGCTTGCTTAATGCGCTCGGGCCATACGGGAAAATCAGCCACGATTTCCACCTACAATTTTATGACAAACGCCTTTGGGTACCATGATCCATTCATTCGGTTGATTATCTTTTTGCGCTTGGCCAGCACAAGAATGCATTGAACTGCCGCAATCGTTTTTGCCGGCACGAGCAATACCATAACAACGTTCGCGTTCAATGGCAGGTTTGCCTTGGTGTAGCCAATCGGTGTTGGCATAAATGACATATAACGACATGCTGGCGGCTACAGCGATAACCGATGCATTTAAAATGCGGTGTTGCTTTGGAGTCATTGAAAAAACCTATTTATTTTTAATCAGCTTTCTTAATAAGGGATGGCCCATTATCTTTATTAAAGATAATGCAAAATAGGTGGAACTAATGCATTAACCGATGCCAAAGCCAATAAATACCCCCACCTAAGAAGAATGTCGTCGGTAAACTTAAAACCCAAGCCCCTAAAATATGTCCCACAATTCGCGGATTAACCGCAGAAAGGCGCTGGGCAGTGCCAACTCCCATGATGGAAGTAGTAATGGTTTGCGTGGTACTGATGGGGATCCCAAAATGAGCCGTCAGTGCAAGAATGGTTCCGCCAGTCGCTTCAGCAGCAAATCCTTGAATGGGTTTTAATTTCACCATTTTTGATCCCACCGTGCGAATAATTTTCCACCCACCGGCGACGGTTCCTAATCCCATGGCAATGGCACAAGCGATAATAATCCAGCGGGAAACATGGAAAGGAGTTTGATAATAAGTTGCCACCGCCAGTGCAATGATCCCCATGGTTTTTTGCGCATCGTTTGATCCATGCATAATGGCCATATAGCCGGCAGAAAGAATTTGGATCTTGCTAAACCATTTGTTAATAATAGGTAAAGCCACGTTGTATAAAAGCCGATAAAGCCCCACCATCACAAAATAACCGCCGATGAAACCCATCACAGGGGAGGTAAACATCGGAATAAGAACCTTGTGAAGGATCCCATCCCAATGAAGGCTTTCCAATCCTGCAGCAAAAGCCGTCGCCCCCATCAACGATCCAAGCAGTGCATGCGAAGAGCTTGAAGGCAATCCTTTAAACCAAGTGATCAGATTCCAAAAAATCGCGCTGATTAACGCAGCGCATAATACTTCAGAAGTCACGGCGCTTGAGTCAACCAAGCCAACCCCAACGGTAGTGGCAACTTGTGTGCCAAGTAATGCTCCAACGAAATTTAAAATCGCGCCATATAACACAGCAACGCGCGGCGACATCACTCTGGTTGCAACAACGGTTGCAATCGCATTGGCAGCATCGTGAAAGCCATTGATATAGTCAAAGACCAAGGCAAGGACGATGATGCTAATAAAAAGCAAAAAGGCTAATTCCATAAGTTATCCATGTTGAAAATTAAGCGTGCTTTAATACGACTTCTAATATCACATTGGCGACATCACGATGGCGATCAACGATCCCTTCCATGAGATTGTAGACTTCTTTTCGGATCAGAATTTTTTTGAAGTCATTTTCATATTGATATAAATCAATGGTTAATTGATTGAGGAGTTTATCGGTATTGGCTTCGATATTATGGATCAAGGCGCATTTATCGTGGATGGGTTTACTGTCTTTTAAAGTTTTTAAACTTTTCATTAAGGTGTGAACCACATCAGAAGCTTCTACCATGTTGCTGGTTAATTTAAAAAAATCATTTTGAAATGGGCGCAATTGAAAAGCAATTAAACGTTCTTCGGTTTTTTCACACACTTTAAGAATTTTATACATGCCGCGTGATAAGCGATGAATATCTTCGTGATCAAAAGGCGTCACCAACGTTCGACAAAGTTTTTCGGTGATTTCATAAGTGATTTCTTTAGATTTTTGCCGCGCCGTTTCGATTTCACGCGCGAGTTTATAAGTCACTTCTTTATCTTCTTCCACCGTTAAATCTTTAAGAAGATGAACTGACTTGTTAGATAGCTCGCTCAGAATGGCAAACAATTCAAAAAATTTATTGTCGTCTGGCAATAAGTTAAGCCCAAAAACCATAAAGTTTATTCTCCAACTTTAACCGTGCACACATTAGCTAATTATTGCTTTAAGCTCTCTAGAATACAACCTACCAGCGTTCACTAAAAGGTTGATGATTGAAAAATTCAACAATTCTGCGTTTCGTGCTTTCACTTACTTTGGAGGGAAGATTGTCTTTTGCAAACCAACCGATGTTTTTGATTTCGCGACAGAGTTGTTTGCTCTGGATCTCATAATCTTTTACCAAATATAAAATAGGATAGTCGCTGGCACCATGGATTTGATTAGCGTAAACAGCAAGTAATTGTGGTTCACCTTTAACAATAACGCCGGTTTCTTCTTGTAATTCTCGAATGATCGCCGCTTTAGGCGATTCAAGATGATCAACGCCACCACCGGGTAAATACCATCCTTCTTGATAGCTATGTTCAACCAATAGGATTTCTTGGTTAGCATTAATAACCAAAGCTCTGACACCAACCGTTGAAAAATGAAAGCAACGCTGTAGCGTTCTTTTAATTCTATTAAAAATAGGATAAAGGATCCGTATTAACTGCTCCTTCATGAAGATTGGGCCGCAGGTTGATTTTCGGGTAGCGCTTTAATAAAGGCTGGGTGTTGCAGGCAGTGATCATAGACGGCTTTGATGGTAGGATAAGCCTTAAGATCAAATTCAAAGCGCTCGGCATTATAAACTTGCGGGATCAAGCAAACATCTGCCAGGGTAGGGGTATCACCAAAACAAAAAGGGCCTTTTCTTTCTGTTTCATTTAAAATTTGTTCAAGAGGATCAAAACCTGCTTTGAGCCAATGATGATACCACGCTGTTTTTTGGGGCTCGGATATTTGCAAAGTATGAACAAGGTATCTTAACACTCTTAGATTATTTAACGGATGAATTTCACAGGCAATGGCTTGAGCAAAGGCGCGGATTTTTGCACGAAGCAGTGAATTTTCTGGTAACAAAGGGGTGGTGGGGAAAGTTTCTTCTAAATATTCAATGATCGCAATTGATTGCGTGAATACGGTATTGGTGGTGGTGTCCTCTAAACAAGGAACTAACCCTTGTGGGTTGAGGCGGCGATAACTTTCTTGTAAATGTTCCCCACCCTCTTTGAGCAAATGAATATGGATAAGTTCATATTCTATTTCTTTCAAATTTAAAGCAATGCGTACTCGAAACGACGAGCTAGATCGGAAGTAGTCGTAAAGTCTGAACATGCCTTATTTTCCAGCTTTATGTTGATAGGGGATCACTTTTTGATCGATGGATCCAAAAATACTTTGTTGATCTTTATCAAACATTTCGATACGAATGGTATCGCCGAATTTCATAAATTCAGTAGTGGGTTGGCCATGGTTAAGTGTTTCTAACATACGTTTTTCAACAATGCACGACGAACCATTACTTCGATCAACATTTGAAATGGTTCCCGATCCAATAATCGTCCCTGCGATTAATGGCCTGGTTTTAGCGGCATGAGCGATCAAGGTTGGAAAATTAAAAGTCATGTCGACGCCGGCATTGGGGCTACCAAACCATTGATTTCTTAAATGGCTGGTGATGGGTAAATGAACCATGCCATCGTGCCAAGCATCGCCTAATTCATCAGGCGTTACCGCCACGGGGCTAAAGCTGCTTGAAGGTTTGCAATTAAAAAAGCCGAAGCCTTTTGCCAGCTCTGCAGGTGCAAGATTTCTAAGCGATACATCATTGACCAACATCAGCAAAACAATTTTATCTTGTGCCTCACTCGAAGATATTCCCATGGGAACATCTTTGGTGATCACCGCGACTTCACCTTCAAAATCAATTCCCCAAGCTTCGTCGGCAAGTTGAATGTCGTCTCGTGGACCCAGAAAACTATCTGAGCCGCCTTGATACATTAAAGGATCGGTCCAAAATTGTGCGGGCATTTCGGCGCCTCTGGATTTGCGAACCAATTCAACGTGATTCACATAAGCACTGGCATCGGCCCATTGAAAGGCGCGGGGTAATGGCGAAGTGACAAGATGCGGATCAAAAGGAAAAGCCCCTTTGATTTCCCCGTGGTTTAATGCTTGGTATTTTTGTTCAAGTTGTGGTTTGATTTGATCCCAATTATCCAACGCTTGCTGTAGCGTTCCTGCAATTTCAGGAACTTTCACTGCCCGTGTGAGATCCTTAGAAACCACCATTAATTCGCCATCACGACGATTTGTTTTTAAGGTAGCCAATTTCATGATTATAAAACTCCGCGACGCATTTGATCTCTTTCGATCGCTTCAAACAGCGCACGAAAGTTTCCTTCGCCAAAGCCTTCATTTCCTTTGCGTTGAATAATTTCAAAGAAAATAGGCCCAACCACATTTTCGGTAAAAATTTGCAAAAGGAGCTCTACTTTGTCATCTTCTACTGTGCCATCGATTAAGATTTGATCTTTTTTCATTCGATCTAACGTTTCACGGTGCCCTTTAACGCGTTCATTGACCATTTCATAATAAGTATCAGGAACCGTCAGAAATTTTAAACCTTTATCGCGTAATCCTTCGATGGTGGTATAAATATCGTTGGTTGTCATGGCGATATGTTGGATCCCTTCGCCTTTATATTCGCGTAAAAATTCTTCAATTTGTGATTTTGTATCTTTAGATTGGTTTAAAGGAATTTTAATTTTGCCACATGGGCTAGCAAGCGCGCGGCTGGTCAGGCCAGTTTTTTGACCTTCAATATCAAAATACCGAATTTCATAAAAATTAAAGATTTTCCCGTAAAAATCGTGTGCCCATTTATCCATTTCCCCTTGGTGCACATTATGTGTTAAATGATCAATTAAAATTAACCCTTGCCCTTCAGGATGTTGCGAGATCCCTTTTTTGGGAATAAAATCAACGTCATAAATCGTTTGATCTTGGTAGCGATCCACAAAATACAATAAGCTGCCGCCAATACCATAAATTGCAGGTAGTGTTAACTCTCCTTTACCAATTTTACTTCCTTCATAAGGGGTTGCGCCTAATTGCACCGCGCGCTCAAAAGCTTTATTAGCATCGACAACGCGAAAAGCCATCGCACAAGCACAAGGCCCATGTTCTTTAGCAAATTCTTGGGCAAAACTATTGGGTTCACGATTGAGAATAAAATTAATATTGCCTTGACGATACAGTGTTGCTTGTTTTGAACGATGATCAGCGATGGCAGTAAAACCCATGGTTTCAAATAAAGTTGCCAAGGCATTTGGATCAGGGCTGGCAAATTCGACGAACTCAAATCCATCTGTTCCCATTGGATTTTCGTGCTTTGTCGCCTGCGTTGCCTTGAGTGTGGTTTTCATTCATCCTCCTTCTAGTTTTATAAACTAACTAACCCTGTTAGACTCACAATGCTTAATACCCTAGAGTAAAATCGAGCAGATTCCAAGTATACTGTTCCCACTTTCGGGTCGCACCGGGGCCGTCCCACGGAAATCCCTCTTGTTCTCCCGGCGTTAGCTCACACAAGAAAGGATCTGTCGCGAAGCGACATCATGTCTCCCTTTGAAAAAGGGAGAGGATGGGTGGGGCCGCCCACACAAGATAAGGATCTGTCGCGAAGCGACATCATGTCTCCCTTTGAAAAAGGGAGACCGCGCGTAGCGCAGAGGGATTTTGTATCGGTGCCCCCTAAAAGAAATGATGCGCAGCATGGTTTCCATCGCCGCGCGATTTTGCTAATTTATGGAGCACATTGCAAAAAAGGAAAGCCGTTTGACTCAATTACCGTGGAATAAAATATTTGGTGGTGCCATGCTGGTTGCCGGCACGTGCATTGGAGCAGGTATGTTGGGGTTACCGGTTTCCACCGCCGCTTCTGGCTTTTTTCCTTCGTCTATCGCCTTTTTGTTTTGCTGGATCATGATGACCATCAGCGCATTTTTAATGCTCGAGGTTTCTTTGTGGCAACCCGCTGAAACGAATTTAATTACCATGGCTAAAACTACTTTAGGGCGACCAGGCGAAGTCGTTGCGTGGATCACTTATATTTTATTTCTTTATGCCATTATGACTGCTTACACCACGGGATCGGTTGGCATGATCAACAGCGTGTTGGGTAAGTTTGGCGTTAATGAATCCTGGGGCATTTGGATTGTGGTCCTAATATTTGGCACGGTGGTGTATTGTGGAGCGCGTTCAGTAGATTGGGTTAATCGGCTATTAATGTTGGGATTAGTCGTTTCCTATATCGCCTTAATAGCGAATGTCATTCCCAAAGTTTCACTAGAGATGTTAGGAGATGGGCAACCAAAATATTTATGGACAATTGGCCCGTTATTAGTGACTTCTTTTGGCTTTCATTTACTGATCCCCAGCCTGAAAAATTATCTGAATGGTGATGTAAAATCCCTACGAATAGCCATCTTTTTAGGCAGTTTATTGCCGCTGATTGTTTATTTATTTTGGGAAGTGTTGATCCTTGGCGTGATCCCTGTTCATGGACAACAAGGTTTAGTGGCAATCCTTTATGCCGAGCATACCGAAGGAACACAAGCCATCGTCGAGCTTCCGCGATTGCTTAGTCATTTGCTGAATAATCCGCATGTGACCTATTTGGCAAAATGTTTTGGTTTATGTGCATTATTAACTTCATTTATTGGTGTGGCATTAGGATTATTTGATTTTTTAGCAGATGGTTTTCATATCAAAAAATCGCGCTCCGGAAAATTAATTCTATCAACCATTACTTTTATACCGCCTATCATCTTAGCCATTTTTTATCCCAGATTTATGTTGGCGCTTCGCTACGCAGGTATTTTTGCAGCCATTTTATTGGTGATATTTCCTGCCATGATGGTGTGGTCGGGCCGGTATCGGTTAAAAACCGCCAGTGGGTTTTATGTTTATGGTGGCAAGATTGTTCTTTTGTTGGTCTTTTTATTTGGCATAGGTGTTATTGGTTTAGAAGTTTTACATCATTTGAATTTTTTACCAACGCCTCTTGCAGAAAAACATTTGTTTGAGTGATCTTTCCTTAAAGGGATTTTACCATGTCATTTAATGCATCCCGCTTAGTTCATCCTGCTCTGTTACAACTCAAACCTTATCAACCTGGCAAGCCCATTGCGGAATGTCAACGTGAATTGGGGTTAACGCACATTATTAAACTCGCCAGCAATGAAAACCCGTTGGGAACCAGCCCTTATGTAATTGCTAATCTGTTAAGTGAAATGAACAATCTTGCACGATATCCCGATGGCGGTGGTTTTGAATTAAAGCAAGCATTAAGTAAACATCTTAAAGTTGCTTCTGACGAGCTGATCTTAGGAAATGGATCAGAAGATGTCCTGCGGATGATGTTACAAACCTTTGTGTTTGGCGATCTGCATATTATTATTCCCCAATATGCTTTTATAGCCTATGGAATATTAGCCAAAGGCTTAGGGCTAGGAGTGGTTGAAGTCAAAGCGCAAGATTTTACGGCAGATCTCCCCGCAATGCTAAAAGCCATTAATCACAAAACACGTATGATTATCCTAGCAAATCCCAATAATCCTACCGGCACCTACGTTACCGAAAATGCGTTAAAAGAGTTTATGGAAAAGGTTCCTGATAATGTCATTGTGGTTTGCGACGAAGCTTATTACGAATATATTCATGAAAAAGATTATCCGCAAACCTTAACTTGGTTTAAAAAATATCCCAATTTTATGATCACCCGCACCTTTTCTAAAGCATATGGTTTAGCGGGGTTGCGCTTGGGATATGGCATTGCTCATCCTGAGGTGATTGAACTAGTCAATCGTTTACGTCAACCATTTAATGTCAATCACTTAGCGCAAGTTGCAGGGTGTTTAGCGCTTGAAGATCAAGCTTTTGTCCAAAAGGGGATAGCACTTAACGAACGCGGTAAAATTCAACTTGAAAAAGGGTTCACTCAACTTGGAATAAAATATATCCCCAGCGCGGGGAATTTTATAATGGTGCATCTTAAGAATGATAAAGATATTTATCAAGAAATGCTAAAACGCGGTGTGATTATTCGACCGTTAGCGCCTTATCAGTTAGCGGATTATTTTCGGATCACTGTTGGCACCGAAGAAGAAAACGAGATGTGCTTAACCGCCCTAAAACAAGTTTTAACTGGGGAGAAATAATATGACAGAGCTATCGGCAAAACACTGCAAAGCGTGTGAAGGGGGCGTGGCACCGCTCACCCGTAAAGAAGCTGAACACTTATTAACAAAACTAAAAAAAGGGTGGGAGCTCGATCCCGATGCCATCGAAATAGAATGTACCTTTGCTTTTAAAAACTTTTATCACACTATGGCATTTGTCAATGCCGTGGCTTATGTGGCCAATATCGAAAATCATCATCCGGATTTAGAAGTTTCTTATAATCGTTGTGTGGTTCGCTATTCGACGCATGCGATTAAAGGCTTGTCGGAAAATGATTTTATTTGTGCAGCGAAAGTCGATAATTTAATTGAGATGTATCAGAAAGATAAATAAACGCTGTGTTCCTTGGTTGTACTTGAGATAAGAAGCGATATCATGCTTGCAGATTATTCCTCAGATCCCACTTTATATGATCACTGCCTCAGGCTGATTGACTCGTGTTTTCCTGGCATTAAGCCTTTAGCTGATCGCGGGCGAAGCCACAATGCCTATTGGGATAAAAGCTCTATCCCTTTTATTATCAAACAAGAGGGCGTGATCGCTGCCCACCTTGGGTTACTGCCTTTTGAAGTTTTGGTAGAAGGAAGCAGCTATCATGCTGCTGCGGTTCATGGCATTTGCACGCAAGAAGCCCATCGCAGAAAAGGGTATTTCAGGCAATTGATGATAGAAGCATTAGACTATATCGAGCATCATTATGATCTTTCATTTTTATTTACAGATCAACCTGAACTTTATGAACAATTTGGTTTTAAAATCACTGATGAATATGATTTTATTTATGAAATTTCTGCGCCAAGTAAACAAGCTAATCTGTTAAGAAACATCGATTTGGATGATCCAAATGATTTAGCCTTGATGCAAGATCTGTATTTAAACAGATTGCCGCTTTCTAAACGTTTTAGCATTGTACGTGAAGCAGTGGTATCTACCCTCAATGCCTTGCATGAGCCGGTATATTATATTAAAAATCTTAATACACTCGTTGTTTATCAAATAATGGAAAATACTCTTTTGCTCAAGGATATTGTTTTTACTCAACAACCGGATTTAAAGATAATTTTACAGGCTATTCCAGAAAATTTCTCAAAAATCATTTTGCAATTTTGTCCCGATATTTTTATTGGCTCTTTTAAGCCAATAAAAGCCACCCCGGAATGCTGTATTATGATTGCGAAGGATTTTGATATTGGAAGCGCGTTATTTCGCTATCCAGAGCCACAGCGGTGCTAGTGATGAATTGTTTTCTAGCTAAGAAAATTCGCATTAGATGCGTAGCATACTTGTTAACAATAAACCTGAAGACCATCTTATAGTATCACTTTTGCAACATGGATGTTTTGGCTATTACATACTCAACATACTTTAAAATAAAGTAAAAAATGAATACACGACAATATATAAAAAAACCTAAATTAGCTAAACCTTGGATATATTTTCTTGCAACTTATGCTTGGACTTGGTTTTTATTCGGTATAGCATACTTGATGGGGATCAGTGGAGAGACTGGCGGTATAATAGGGGTCACCTTGGTTTTACTTGCATTAAGTGGCCCAACCGTTACGGCTGTTACCTTAGTCTATGTTGCGTTGAATAAAGAAGGGCGGCAAGATTATTGGAGGAGAATTATTGATTACAAGTGTATACCTTTTAAATGGTATTTTGTGATTTTTCTGCTAATACCCGCAATCAGTGTTTTAGCCGCCGAAATAAGCGGTTATTGGGATATCTATTCAATTACTAATAAATTACCTTCGTCATTTTTAGCAATTTTAATTATGCTTCTGGTGCCGACTATTGAGGAATTAGGTTGGCGTGGTTATGTCCAAGATCGTTTGCAGGAAAAGTATAACGCACTAACATCTAGTCTAATTTTAGGTACCTTGTGGGGTTTTTGGCATCTTCCAGTATTCTTTTTACAGGGCTCTAGTCTCAGTGTCATGTCTTTTGCTTCTTTTACATTTTGGCTATATATGATTAATTTAATTGCTTTATCTATATGCTTTACTTGGATTTATAACAATTCGGCTCGTAGTACGCTATCAGCTATTCTATTTCATATCACGCTAGAGTTTTCTGCAAATACAGGTCTAATTCCATGGGATCGATCAGAACATCTGTATAATGTCATGCTATGGGTTATTGTTGCATTTGGTATTACTGTTATATATGGTGCCAAAACTCTTGTTCGCAAAAAAAGCACCATTATGTGAGATGAACAATCTTGGCCAAAAGATGGTGTGCACGCTTCCCCCAGCTTTAGCCGTGGCTAAAGGCAGCACACCCGACGTTTTAAAAAATCGCATCTTGAAGTCCGAGCGATATATGCCCATTAACTTTCAAGATGCGAAGCATCATTGAAGTGTCCTACGCGATGGGGGTTTCCAAAGGGGGAGAATCGCGATTCTCTCCCTTTGGTGCAAGCGCGGATTCATTCCGCGCGCAGCATACAAACAAGATATACCGCTCGCACCTATACTAAAAAAATCGCATCTTCAACTGCGAGCGGTATATAACGAGCAAATACCCCTATAGAAGTTAGATTAGCTTGCACTAAAACTTTGGAACATTACAACGTTTATTTGCCTTGCTGGTGCTATGTTGTAGAACCTTTCTCTAAATATTGTTGTCTTATTAATTGATTGACAACGGTTTTCACAACGGTTCTATTATGAGTGCCAAAGAAATTGCCGAACTGATAAATTTAATGTATCCCTACCAAGGTGAGGCTCTGTTGCCGTCCGATATCCAAAAAATCGTAGATGCACGTAAAAAATTGACTGCTGAAGAATGGAATAGTGCACCTTTGATAAAGGATAAGGAAAAATATTATCAAATTGTTAGCCAAGGAATAGAAGTAGCGTTGGCGCAAAAAGACAAGGATACGGTTCACGCATTACTTCGTTTACTACCGCCAGCTGATTTTAAAGAGCATGAAGGAGAAAAAAGCATTGGCTCTCTTATTGAAAACCATATATATCCAAGAAGAACAACTATCGATAGTATCGATAAAGCACTCATACTTTTGTCTAGTGATCTTGGTGAAAAATATCCCTTTTTAGAGAGCTTCGATGCATGGCACGAAGTACTCAAAGATGCCGTACGACTAGTAAATAATGAAAAAGCGATCGAAATTTTAGTAGCTGATCATAAACAAATATTAAAAAATTATTATCCAGATCTTTTATCTTTTGCTTGGGGGAACCATGCACAGCTTATGCCTCTTTTTCGGTGGCTGTTAAATCATGGTGTTAAGTTAGATCAGGGAATTATTGAAAACTTACCCAAAATAGCAAAAAATCCCAATTATCATTTTCCAACTCCTACCCCAGAAGAGAGTGGTTATAAAGATTTTTATTATTGGTGGGAGACCATGAATAGAAATCATCACTTAGCACATCGTATGGATATTAGGGGAACATCTATCGTGAATGGTGTTGAATTTGAAATGGATGGGAGTTCTCAGGCAATGATGGTACCTGAAGCGGCTCATTCCTTTGCGCAGTTTTTAGAGAGTCAGGCAGCGCCAGATAGTAGCTTAGCAGTACCAGCTTTGGCTACAGTAGAAGAACAAAGATTCCACAATTTGCTTTTACAGATAAAACAAGATCTGTCGCAGGTGATGTTGCAGCCCAATGAGCAAGTCATTCATGAAAGGCTACAAAATAACGAGTTGCTTCTCATTCCACCATCAGTTATTGCTAAAGATGGAGAGAACCACGCCATTGCTGTAGCCTTACTGGGATCATTATGCTTGATCGCTGACCGGGCACGAGAAAAGGATAGTGGGATAGAAGTTTACCGTAAGCAAAGTGATAATGAATCAGATATATCAAGTACCATTACAGAGCTTGCTAGCACTGTTCAGGGTGGTTTTTTTGTTCCAAAAAAAGCAAATGAAATTAGTGGGTATTTAAGTCAAAAACTAAATCTGGAAAAAATCACCTTAATTCCGCGAGCAGAACAATATGGAGAAAATTGTGCCTGGAGTTCCAGTGCCAAGATGTTGGTGTTTTCTGCCCTTTATTTGCGATTTTATCAATTGGCTAAAGAATTGAAGGTGGATGATGCACAAGCGCGAGCGGTTGCATTAGAACAAGCAGATAAAATATATAAATCATGGTCTCATCATGATAAATATCATTACTTAAAAAAATATCTTGATGACTATAAAGATATAGATAGACAAAAATTTGGACCCGATCCGATTTTGTTATGCATGATATATTTGAGGAATGAAAATAAACCAAAAAATCAAGATATTGTTACTTTATTAAAGGATTGCGGCTATATTACTGCCGAAAATTTGGCAATTGCTAAAGAGCGGGTATATGGCATTGCAGAAGAAACATTGAAAGTCGGTTTGGGTAAGGAATATGCTCAACATAATCCAGAACTTTTTAAGGAGATGGCAAGAAAATTAGCTGATATCTTTTTGGTGAGCGATAAGAAAACAGTCAGTCAAGTTTTTAGAGAAATGGAAGAAAAAATTAAGAGTGGCCACTCTCAGGAGATCCCTGCCATCCTTGAAAGATCGCTTGCGCAATTAACGAAAAAACGAAAACCTGAAAAATTCACGCCGTATGCTCAAGCGCTGACATTACCTGCGGGCGGATCTGCCACAAAACCTAATGCGGTAGGCAAGCAGAAAAAACTAAGATAGTTTTATCTGCTCTCATAAGCTTTTTGCTGTGGCCCGCTTCCCGCGGAATGGAACCACGCTTGCACCTAAAGGGGAGAATTGCGATCTCCCCTTTAGAGAACCCCAAAAAGACACTACTCAATAAAACGAGTATCTTTATGGTTTAGCCGAAATAAGAATGATATTTATCAACCAAAGCGTTTTGTAAACCTGGGTTTACCTCAAACATTTTGGCTGCAATTGCTGCTGGAACTCCAAGACCCATCGCCGGAGCTGTTACCATGGTCATAGCACCTATTGCCCAGCCAACTGGGTTCGTTACCCCTATTGCAGTTGCTAATCCCATTCCAGCGCCATAGATCGCACCGGTCGTCGCAGCAGAGATACTCCCAGCAACAAAAATGGTAGCTGCTGTTGCTGTAATATCTTCAGCATAACCAGCACCGGCAACAGATGAAATTTCATTTAAGGATAAGGTTCTCATTTCGACTCCTGATTTAACAAAACAAAATTAATTAAAAAACTTAAAATAAATCTTAATATCAATTAAGAGTTGATGATACTACGACACTTCATCCCCAAAAGCAAGCCTTTCATCTAACTTATTTTCGGTATTTTAATGTCCGAATGAATGCATATACATCTTAAAATTGAGCCGCGCAACGCTAAATCTTTACTTATGTTGGATAGGTATTGTAAATTCCTTGACAGACATGATAAGCGCGCTTGCCATATGTGCAGCTAAACGAGGTATTCCTCACTAAATGAATTGCGTAATTTAAATTGGCACGGTGAATAAGATGACACAACAATTTTGGATTGGGGTCGTTTCCAAAGAACATGTGATGCGAGGTAAAGCCGGTGGCTTTGCGCAAGTTTGTCATGGAAAAGAGGCTCCTTTAAAGCGAATGAAGGCGAATGATATGCTTGTGTATTATTCACCAAACGTGACATTTGGCGAAAAATCACCTTATCGATGTTTTACCGCATTGGGAATAATTCTGCCCAAAGAGGCTTATCAAGTTAAAATGAATGACGACTTTATCCCTTTTCGGCGCGATGTGCATTATATTGAAACGCAGGATGCGGCCATATTTGATCTCATTCCAGAATTATCGTTCATCCACAATAAAGCAAAATGGGGAGCTGCATTTCGATTTGGAATTTTGAAAATTCCACGCGATGACTTTACAATCATTGCTAAAGCAATGGGGTTAGCGCATGAAAAAATTAATGAACTCCTCCTTTAAACGCCCCGAAGACAGCCTAGAATTTCTTGTTTAGAAAAAATACGAAATGAATCGAATTTAATATAACTAGGGTTACAGTAACCGCGGTTAGGTAAATGTAAATCTAAATTTAGCAAAGTAACGAAAACCTATGACGTATATTTATAGCCGTGAAATACAGCAACAGCTTAAAAGGCAGCCTAGAATTATTGAAAATGATTTTAGGACCTGATCTTTTAGGAGTTTATCTTTATGGTTCATCTCTTGTAGGTGGACTGCAAAAATGCAGCGACATTGATTTATTCGTTGTAACTAACCGTGTGACAACCTCAGAGGAAAAAAACAGATTAATTGCTAATCTTCTTCAAATCTCTGGTATTTACATGAAAAGTTTAAAATTGCCTATTGAAATGACCATTGTTGAGAAGGCAGCGATTAATCCTTGGTAAACCAATAAAGTCGAGCGAGCACAATCCGATCGGCATAATTGGCTTTTAAACCAGGTTTGCCATATCAGCGGTTTCCCTCTAAAAGTTTAGCGAGTTGAATTTGCAGACTGATTTTTCTCAATGGTTTTCATGCGAAGTTCTAATTGTTTAATTTTGTTAATATATTCGACTTTTTCATAATCGTTAATATAATCAAAAGCTTTATATGAAAGCACCCCAATAAAAGTTGCCCCAATAACTGATGTTATAGCTAAAACTGTTGAAAGGGTTTTAATAAATGACCATCCATGTTTATCTATTTTTTTATAAATAGCGTCATTTAATGTGTCTAGCTCTAGAAATACATGGGGCATCTTCTTTGATCTTTTTTTGGTTCTTTGCAAGTATACTTGATCTGTTACTTTTTTTTCATTTGGAAAAGGGGGAAATTCATGCTCTGATTTAAACTTCATCAACTCTAAAAATGAATCACCTTTTCGTAAAGAGCAAGCCTCTCTTCTTATATTAATTAATTTTGCCGAGATTCTGCCATCCCAATCTGGGTGAACAACCTGCGAACAAAGAGTTAGAATACCACTATCATCATTTGCATTTTTTGAAGACAGAAATCCAATTTCATTTTTTGCAAGTTTAATAGATTGAGAGCAAACATATACTACTTCGTTTTGATTTAATATTACATTATATTCCTTAATCGCTTTGCCACATTTGAAGATATGCTCAATTTTAAGATTAGTATGGGGTCGATTGTTTTCAGCTGGAATTATTCGCAGAGTCATATATCAAGATCATCAATTAGTTACAGGTTATTAGGTTATCGGAAATTAAATATGTACCTTTAATTAACATCGGACATATGATCATGGAACTTCCACCTTATCGTCATTGCCTTAATAAACGAGCGCCGTCGTATGCAAAGAAGCGTTGAAATAAATGAAAAGTTTGGAGAAGGGGTAAATGCTATGTTTTTAGGAAATAAATATTCAAAGGTGATTTTACTATTGTCAATATTAATGTTACCTACTCTTTCCTTTGCGGATTACTATAAAGTTACTGTTAGTAAAAAAGGCGAAAATTTATATGAAGTACAAGGTCAAGGCATTTATATTGTGACTAGAATGTGCATTGAATTAGCTCTCTGGGATGATGCTATATTAGAATTGGATGCATCGGGTCGTGGCAAGATTATGTTTCCTAATAGCAATTCGAGCTGTGATGTCGAGAAAATTTTACGTTAAAAAATGCCTTGCATCTCCGGCACTAGCATTAGCCCTAGCGCTTTAATCTATAATTAATTCTAAAATTGGTTATTCAAACATGCAGAAGAGGAGGCGGCAATCCATTCCCTTTCCTGGATTGCTTTGGGCGAGACGCTTTCAAGCTTGGCATCATGATCAATTGTGTATTACAGAATTTTTTCAAAGGTTTTTCCTGCGTCCGTTGATTTGTATAATCCTCTGCTTATATTATCACTCCATAAAGAACCGGGAACAGCAACGTAAAGAATATCAGAATTTTTCGGATCGA
>JBIOEB010000046.1:0-16800 GCA_044445585.1 Candidatus Berkiellales bacterium | reverse complement strand
GCGATATACACAATGAGTTCTTCTTGATCAATTATTTTTTTGATCCTGTTGATATTTTTAAACCCATGCTTTTCTAAAACAAGCTCAAATTCGTATAAAAAATACCAACAAAGATCCATCTGTTCTTCTTCTCTTGCAATCACTTTGCCATCAACACTTTTTTCGTAAATATTATCGCTAGACATGTATTGTTCGTATTTATTTACTTTTGAAAAAGAAGTGTGAACAATACTGCTCCCATCAGGAAGGATAGTGTTTTTGGTAGTTTTTTCGTTCTCACCACCTTGATACATCGCTTCCCATGGGACGTACATATCAAACATTATTTTTCCCTTTGGCTTTAAATGATGGTGCAATTTAGTTAATGCCTTATATGCTATTTCACGCGGATACAATAATTGGAATGAACCGAAAGGAATAACAATACCATCATACAATTGGGGCAAATGAAATTCGGTGATGGAAGCTTCGAAAATTTCGGTGTATAAATTGCGTTCGCTGAGACGCTTTTTACAATTTGTGAGCATATAGGGGGAATTATCGAAGCCATGAACTTTAAACCCTGCTTCGAGTAGCGGAATAAGCAACCGACCTGTTCCACACATAGGTTCAAGAATAAGTTGGTTTTTCGTGAAAAACTGACTATAAAAATTTACTTCCTGCGCTGTCGCAAGAGGTTTATCATTATCATAAAATTCAGTGCAAAGTTTTTGATACATGTTTTTTTCCAGGTTGAGTTGCCTAAATGAATAAAAGTAATTTATTACAGCATGTTATTGATTTTGATTTGCATAACACTTTTGCAACGTTAATTGACGTTGGATTTAACATCGAAAATCGTTCTTTCGATAAGGGATTAACGGCTCTTAATTTTGCTGTTGTAAAAAACAAACCTGATTTTATCATAAAATTAATTGAAAACAACGCAAACGTAAATACAAGAGATAGCGAAGGCTATACTCCCATTCATCATGCTTTTCAAGCTAACAATGATCTTGTTATCGATATATTAATGAATACACAAAATGTAGATATTAATATTCCTTCGAATAAACGCAAAACTGCCCTTGAAACTGCTTTTTACGAGCATCACAATATGGCCTATGTCGATAACATCATAGCGCATCCTTCCTTTGATGCCACATATCATCAACTTATTTTGAATCAAGTTGATAACCCCGAATTGTTAAATTATTTGCACTCAAAAAAACTAGAAATTGATCCCATCATATTGGGTGTGTTTGAGCAGGCAAAACGCTTTGGTATGCAATATGATTTAAAAGGGTGTTTTACATTAAATGGATTAGCCGATCATCAGTTTAACTGTTTTAAATTTGGAGCGAGCAATCGAATAGTTGGTGTAAATAGATTTACCAATGATTTTAATATATTTTTTAATGAAATGGTTAATCCGAGCACAAATCATATTCCTAAATGGGCAGCACAATCATTTGCTCAGGTGAAAGAAGCACTCAATTTTGCAGCAACTGATTTTGAACCAAAACATTATTATGAAAAAATAAAACTAGGAGAGATCGTATATATTCCCTCCGGTTGGGTTAAGCATGCGGTTGATTTCGTTTTCCATGATGATAAATTATATAGGTGTAACCGTAGTAAAAAGCATACTGATGGCATTCATGGCATTGAAGTGTTTCAAATCACACAAATTGATAATCTCAATCTCGAACTTATTACTAAAATAATGACCTCAGAATTAACGTCTGATTTTATTCAAATTGAACTAGTGAATATTCTGGGATTAGTTAAAATAGGTGAAGTTGAAAATCCGGTACAAGTGGCGGGTAACTGTCGATGGACTTCAATGGAAGCGGGCTTAGAAGCCACTTTGATTTCTTCATTTATTGATCAAGGTCTGAATACTGAAAAAGCCTATCCTTTGGCAAAACGTATCTTTAATTTATGGGAAGAATATGATATTGAGAATAAGCTAAAGGGTGTTATCGATAATAAAGAAAATTTACTCTCACAAGGTATTTATGATGATTTACTCCTTAATGCACTTAAATATCATCATGATCCGCTTAATGAAAGTGAACTGCAAAAAGGGGTGGTTATTCTAAATGAGTTATCTGAACCCACTCTGTTTGAAACCTTCGATACGCTTTATGGGCAAATGGTTATGCAATATAATCCCGAAGCCTATAAACAGATTAGTTATTTAGCGCCTTACTCTCCACTCTACTCTGGCAATAAGTTCTTGGTAAATTCTGAAAAGACATTTTCGATAACAGAGCTCGCTGTTGCTAAAGAATTTCACGAATTTTTAAAGGCTTGCGATGATTATCAACAACGATATCATCCAGATCCCATCCGAGTAGATGAGGTACTAGATTTGCCGACACACCATCGTTTAGAACAAATATTTGTTGAGACTATTTCTGATCCCCCATCAATATTCGTTCCATCAGAAAAAAATGATTCTCCTTTGACCTTTTCAGCAATACCACAAGAACCAGAGTTGATAAACCATGAGCAACTCTGGACATAGTTTTACACGTTACGTTGGCATATTGAAGCAACAATCAACTGGCTGGAAATTCTGATAAAGTAAGCGTTCTTAATTGGCAATTAAAATGCGAATTCTAGCATGGTATAGAGGAATAAATGCGAAGTTTTGCATGGTATGATTGGCTAAATGCGAACTTTAGCATAGTATAATTCGATTAAATGCGAATTCTAGCATGGTATAATGTCTTACTCCTGTCGCTGATAAGATCTAAACTAGCTGCCAGTTAGCTTGCGCCGCTAGTTTGCGTTGTTATAGGCTGTCAGATAATGTTGGATAATTTTGTAACGCTCGGCTCTGTCTACCCGTATTTTAGACCCGCTAAGCACAAATGTTCGCTCAGCGTTACTAAATACCGGGAAGACAGATCTGAAATTTTTGAATGAAAATTTATCCACCTTTTTCTGAAACGCTATAGCTATACTTTGTAAGCAATAATTTATTAAATATCTAAAATTTTGCATGCGAAGTATAGCGCTAATATGTATATACTCACTTAATCATTAAGTAAGAAAGGCCTTCCTTCAAAAGGGAACTGTGAGATAGACAAAGAGTAATCTCCTTTAAACTTTCCCACCACAAGTTTGATTAAACGTTTTAGTAAATTCCTTAAGCTGCTCCATGTTTAATCGATGTAAGCCTTTTTTCTTGTAGGAATTAATTAATTTATCAAAGCAAGCTTGATATTTTGGCGCAGATTCTCGTGAGCCTTCTTCAGGGGAGTATTGATCAAAATCGATATAAACCAATTTGGGGTTACCAAAATCGGGGCCAATTTTTCGTTCATATAATGCAGATGCCGCGCAGCAAATTGCGCATGAATCAAGATCATCATAGGCTTTCAGTTGATGGGGGTTATCGTTTGCTAAGGTTAAGAAATCAAAAGCAGTCAAACTTAATTGATACGTTAGCGCAGTTGAACTTACTCGCTTCATATCAAAAAAACCGCCATTGCACCGATCGCCACCCAATATATTTTGAGTTTGGATGTTATCGCCTTCACGTTTGATTAAAAGTAAATTGGTGAATTCACCTGTGCCGCCACTGTTGTAGATGGTCATCACAATATTTAAATTATCATTTTTACCAAAGGCTTTATAATAAGCTGAGCCAACCGTTTTATTTTCACCTGTTTCATCTAATGGATATTCAAAGTCGTAGCCGATAAAACCTTTCTTAATTAATTCTTCTGCTTTGCTTTTTATTTTGTGATCCTTTTTTGCGCTAATCCCGCAGCTTGCTAAAGGAATAATGCCATTAGAATATTCATCACTTCCAACAAAGCAAAGTGGATCAATGGGTTTGCCACCATAGATTAAATCGGTTGGGATTGAAGGTGAGGTTGCCTCAGCAAAAGCAATCACAGGGAACAAGGTAATCACAGCAAGCTTTGAAATCAGTTTCATAAATCCGCCTTTATAATTAAAACTAAGATAAGTAATCATAGTGAAGTCAGTTGTCCCTTGCAAGATAAGATCTAAACTGGGTTTCCGTTAGTTTGCATTAGCTTTTGCCACCACTCGATCTCATACCTTCTGGTGGTGAAACAATCGGAAGCGGAGTCCCCTCCTCCTCGAGATCTTGCTCTTGAGAACGTTGTGCCTTTTCATATGATGTCAAAATAGCGGGTTTTGATGCAGTACCTTTTTGTGGTTGCATTGATTTTGCTTGTGCTTCTGACGTTGCAACCATTTGTTTAGACATCCATAAATAAATATCGTCTCCGGGCATTCCTTCAACTGCTCCTGTAACGGCTGGTTCTTTCGCCCAAGCTTTCGGAAGTTTTAAAAGCAAATGATTGAGAAGATCACATGCGATTGTTTTTGCTTGGCTATCTTGTTCTTGCGTGGCCAACCCTTGCAGACAAAACTTAAGGCACAATTCATGGGATTCCCGTACTGCACTCTCAAATTCTTCTTGATTTTTATAATCTTCGATAACGGGTTCTGCTGTACTATAATAATTAGCGATAATGCTGTGAATATGAGCGTATCCCATATCTTGGAGCGAGAGGTGATCCGCTAGAGCTGCCAAACCAGCTATATTCATAGGTGTAGAATGCAAGAATGCATCTGCCAATTGCACATATGCATCTTCGATCACTCCAGATTTTTGCATCGCCGCAGCTTCATTGACTGCTGCTTGAATTTGATCTTCACCCCTTGCTTTACCCAACTCGGCAGGATTAAATTCTTTATTCAAAGTCACTGACCTTTGCTCAACTAATGTTATAAGCTCTTGCCAAGGATTAGGGTCAAGCAATACACCATCATTATTCATTTGTTCTAAATCAAGATGCATCAAATCTAATACGTTTATGCTTAAAACAGGATCGCTTGGGTTCTTCTTACCATATTTTTTAACTGGGAATAATGGGTTCGCACCTGCTCGAACTAAACTTAAACCTATGGCTTGTAGTTGATTTAACTTGACTAGATCAGGGGGATCTGAATCTACTACTTCAAAACGAAGTTCGTGAAATATATAAGCTAATGGACACCCAACATAGAAAGAATCATCTGGTACTAGTGTGATATCCGACACATTTGGATTGGCGCCTAATTCCAATAATGCTTTTACACAGGTATGTTTTTCCTCTAAAGATAAATTTGAAGAAGTTAACACAAACATAAGCGGTGTTTGAACACGATAGGGTTCATTACTACTAACAGAAGCACGACTATTAAAAATAGAATGAGCATGCCCCACATTCGCACTAGCAAAGGCAGAGAACAATTTATGATCTCCTTTCTGAGCAATAATATGAAGTGGCATAAGGCCGTCTTGATTGAAAACTCTCGCATTTGCTTTATGGGCAAGAAGTAATCTGATCATACCTGCATTGCCACTTTCGCAGGCAATATGTAAAAGAGATCGCCCATCAGATAATCTACAATTGACATTTGCGCCATTCTTGAGTGCAGTTCGTGCATCTGGCACGTTGCCCTCTGAACAAGCTTGAATAAGATCTTTATTTATTTGTTTGTAACGACCATCTCTTACATACTGAAAAGCCAAGTTCAATTTGTGATAGTAAGATTTCAATGTGGGATAGTAAGATTTCAATGTAGGATAGTAATAAACTCCTGCACCAATGACAGCGAGCGGAGGAAGGGTATATAACAGAAATGGATTGGCAAATCTCAACAAGACACTCAAAGGCGTTACAACTTCAACGAAAGAAGCACTCAGCGCAGAACCGACTTTCAGTACAAAAGGGCCAGCAAACTTTACCGCTGCTCCCTCAAACAATGCCATGGTAGCCAATTGTAATCCTACCCACTGTGTTTGAATGAATAATTCAGCCACACCAAAAACAACTAATAAAGCTAAAATGCTTGCAATGAGTCCTGTTAAGCCACCCATTGCTAATCCCATCTCGATAATGACAAAACCAGTAAAAGCTAAGGCGCAATTACCTGAAACTACCATAATTATTTCAGTTAAATCACTTTTTTTCATGAGATCTCCAAGGTATTCAAGCACTCAAACCAAGGCAGTAGATTAACATCATTTAATATTCAAAACAACAAAAGGCAATGTTCAAATCGGGTATTCACTCACAACTTCATTTTTCATTTGGCCTGAGATTAGGTGGATCAAATGCGAACTTTGGAGATCAGGAGTTGTTAAATGCAACAGAAATAATTAAGGATAAAAAGTCGGCTACGCTAGCCAACTCGGCTTAGGCGCAGTATTGAAAAGAGTAAAGAAATTGTGCGTTGTCTGTTCAGCGATGGTTTCAAGTTTTTCGCCCCGCAATGTGGCAATAAATTCTGCCACAAAAGAGACAAACCCAGGCACATTCGGTTTACCACGATGCGGCATTGGCGCTAAATAGGGTGAATCCGTTTCGATCAACATGCGATCTAAAGGAACTTTTCTAGCAACTTCTTGTAGCTCTTTGGCATTTTTAAAAGTAACAATGCCGGAAAAAGAAATGTAAAATCCTAAATCTAAGGCTTTTTTGGCAGTATCCCAATCTTCGGTAAAGCAATGCATCACCCCGCCGATCTCACCTGCGTTTTCTTGTTGCATCACTTGTATTGTATCTTCTTTTGCAGCGCGGGTATGAATAATTAAGGGCTTGCGATATTCTTTGGCGCAATTAATATGTTGGATAAAACGCGTTTTTTGCCATGCTTGATCTTTTGCTGTGCGATAATAATCGAGCCCCGTTTCACCAATTGCCACCACCTTAGGGTGTTTAGCAGCTTGTTGTAATTGTGAAAGCGGTAATAGCTCGCCGGGCTTTTCATTAGGATGTAATCCTGCTGAAATCACAACATTGGAGTATTTTTCGGCAATGGATACTAAAGTAGCATGATCGTCTAACGTTACCCCCACGCATAAAAAGTAACCTACATTGAGATCACTTGCTTGGACGAAAACTTGTTGCAGATCCCCTCCGTATGGAGTCAAATCCAACATATTTAAATGACAATGCGAATCCACGAATTTGATAGTGTTCATGATGCTTTTATCTCATGCCAACGTTGAAACAAAGCTTCAAACAATAATGGTTTATTTATCCCCGGCAGGGGCACTGCTTGCAGCGCTTGATTGATCTCTTGTAAAAAAAGAAAGGCTTTTTGTGGCGTTACACCGCGAGCAGCTAAAGTATTAAATTTTGGATTTTCTTGCGTTAACATATTCCGAATAAAAGCAGCAAACCAATAATAAAGTAAATATAGCGCCTGCTGCGGCTCGGTGCTAACCCATTGCAAGATCGTTTGCTGGGGTTTGGCATCAAAGGGATAGGCAAACACCGCAGTGAAGCACTCAATCATTTGGGCAATTTGTGGCGTTTGTAACAGCACTTGTGCTCTTAACGGTGCGCCCCCAGCCAACGTTAAAAACCATTTTAAATCTTCCAGTGAATGCTCTGAATGTGCTTGTTTTAGCCAAGAAATTGCTACCGACTCGGAAGGGATAGCAATGTTGAGCTTAAAACAGCGACTTTGCAATGTGGGCAACAAGCCTTTGGCTTTCGTTGCCACTAATATAAAATAGACATGATCAGCCGGTTCTTCTAAGGTTTTTAGCAATGCATTGCTTGAGGCTGGCAGTAATTTATCCGCTTGCAACGTAATGATCTTTGCACCCTTTAAATAAGACGTTTGATTTAAAAAATCGTTGATCTCGCGAATGTCATCTATGCTTGCACCCTTTTCAACTTCACCTAATTGTTGATAATCAGGATGACAATGTTGCTGAAATAAATGGCAAGAATGACATTTTCCACAAGCTCGGTTTTGTTCTGGCGCTTGACACAACAGCAACGCTGTCAACGATTCTACCAAGGCTGATTTTCCCATGCCTTCAGGGGCCGTGACTAAAACAGCGTGCGGAAATCGTTGTTGCCAATATAATTGCAAACAGCGCTGCCAAGTGCTTTCAAGCCAAGGATAAATCACGACAATGCCTCAAAAAATTGTTGTAATTCTTGTTGAACGGCGGTTAATGTCTGTGTGGCATCTATCACTTGATACCGCGTAGGATTTAAAGCGGCTCTAGCCAAATAAGCTTGACGAATACGTTCAAAAAACGCTTTTTGTTCTTTTTCGAAACGATCGAGCGTACGGTGCGGTGCGATCCTTTCAAAAGCGACCTCCACGGGCGCATCTAAAATAATCGTATAATCCGGAGCGAAATCTCCCAACGCCCAAGTGTCTAAGCTTTCGATTTTACTCATTAAATATCCGCGCCCGGCGCCTTGATAAGCAAAAGTCGCATCGTTAAAACGATCACATACTACCCACTTGCCTTGATCAAGTGCTGGCTGGATCACCGCTGCAATATGCTGCATTCTGCCAGCATAAAGTAGCAACAGCTCTGTTTCTACTAAGGTGGGCTCGCGATATTCCGTTAATAAGATCTTTCGCACATCTTCCGCTAAGGGTGTGCCACCCGGCTCGCGCGTGATCACCACTTCAAAGCCTTTTTTCTTAAGACATTCTGCAATAAATTTCACATTGGTAGATTTACCTACCCCTTCTATGCCTTCGATGGTGATCAATTTCCCTTTTTTAAAAGAATTCATTGTGCTCTGCCTCGACGATAATATTCAACCGCTTTATTATGATCTGCTAATGTATTTGAAAAATAATGCCCACCGTCCCCTTTCGCGACAAAATAAAGTGCCTCGCCTTTATCCGGGTGACACGCTGCAATAATGGATTTCATACTAGGAAGCGCAATGGGCGTCGGTGGTAGCCCACCATGTAAATAGGTATTATAGGGTGACTCTTGTTTAAGATGTTCTTTAGTCAAAATACCGCTAAAATCACTCAAGCCATAAGCCACGGTTGGATCGGCTTGTAAACGCATATGTTTGGCTAATCGACGCTGAAAAACACCCGAAATAATATGACGCTCCTGATCCAGCCCTGTTTCTTTTTCAATGATCGAGGCTAAAATTAACGCTTCGTACGATGAGTGAAGCACGACATTGGGATCCCGCTGTGCCCAAATGGTGTTAAGGCGTTGGTTCATGGTTTGACGCGCGCGCCGTAACAAAGCAAGATCGGTGAGATCCGCGGTAAAATAATAAGTATCGGGAAAAAATACCCCTTCTGCAAAAAGAGAAGGTTCCCCTAACAACGCCATGATCTCTGGCAACGATTTACCGACTAAACATTTTTTAATAGCAGGATGTTGGTGCATGATCATTAAAGTTTCTCGAATGGTTGATCCTTCTTGCACGGTCAACACATGTTGCAACACATCGCCTTTAATTAATTTCTCAAGCAAAACTCTCGGCGTAATATTTAAGGGGATGGCATACTCGCCCACTTGTAAAGATTTTTCTAAACCTTGGATTTGGATCCACCAGCGAAATAATTGTGCTTGGCGTGCCGTTAAAATGCCTCGCCTTTTGAACTGCTCAAGCATTGCCTTTGCACTCGTGCCTTTGGTTAAATTATAAATGGCAATATCAGAATCATGACTAAAGGGTTGACGTGGAAAAACCCAGAAAAATAGAGCAACACTCATGAAGCAGATCAGCAACGCCGTAAAAATAAAGAATTGTTTGCCCCGTATCAAGGCTAAACACGCTGAAATACCAGCGCTCCGTTGGTGCCGCCAAAGCCAAAGGAATTAGAAATACAAACATCCATTTTCATTTCTCGGGCACGATTGGGCACAAAATCTAGATCACAGCCTTCTCCGGGTTGTTGTAGATTAATGGTTGGAGGAGCAATTTGATCACGCAAGGCTAATACCGAAAAGATGGCTTCGATAGCACCAGCAGCCCCCAGTAAATGTCCTGTCATCGATTTGGTAGAGCTCACCGCAATTTGCTTTGCCCGTGCTCCTAACGCCACTTTAATGGCTAAGCATTCACCAAGATCTCCAACCGGTGTTGAAGTACCATGTGCATTGACATAATCGACATCATCGGGAGTAAAACCAGCATCTTTTAATGCCACTTGCATTGCTGCGGCTTCACCAATCCCACCTTCAGAAGTTTGTGTAATATGATAAGCAGAAGCACTCATCCCAAAACCAGAAAGCTCTGCGTAAATTTTAGCGCCACGTTTTTTAGCATATTCGTATTCTTCGAGAACGATCACGCCTGCGCCATCGCCCAATACAAAACCATCGCGCTCAGCATCCCACGGGCGACTAGCTTGTTCAGGTGCATCGTTACGCGTTGACAGCGCTCGTGAAGCAGCAAAACCCCCTAAACCCAGCGGCGTGCTCGCTTTTTCGGCACCTCCGGCAACCATCACATCGGCATCACCATAAGCAATACAACGCGCTGCCATGCCAATGCTATGCGCACCGGTGGTGCACGCGGTAGCAAACGCTAAATTAGGACCTTGAAAACCATTCATGATCGACACATAGCCTGAGATCATGTTGATGATCGCACCCGGAATAAAAAATGGGGAAATTCGCCGTGGCCCAGACGAAAGCAATTCCTTATGATTTTTTTCGATAAAAGCTAATCCACCGATCCCCGATCCTACTGAAACGCCAACGCGTAAAGCATCTTGCGGGTGTGAAGTTAAACCTGCATCTTTGATAGCTTGTGCAGCAGCTGCAATCCCATATTGAACAAATTCATCCATTTTGCGGACGTCTTTGGCAGAAATGCCATAGAGCAAAGGATCAAAGCCTCTAACTAATCCTGCGATTTGAGCACTGAATTGTGAAACGTCGAAGGTATCGATGCGAGCAATGCCGCTTTTTCCTGCAAGAATATTTTTCCAAGCCGCTTCGACTTCGTTGCCTACTGGGGAAATAATTCCCATACCCGTCACGACGACTCGTCGCTTATGTTGGCCGCTCATCATCAACCCCTTGAATAGGATTATTTCTTCTTGGCGTGCTCTTCAATGTAGGAAATGGCTTCTCGTAAGGTCGTGATTTTTTCAGCTTCCTCATCGGGAATTTCGAGTTCGAATTCCTCTTCTAATGCCATCACTAATTCTACGGTATCTAATGAGTCGGCACCTAAATCATCGACAAATTTGGACTCCGGATGAACTTTATCACGTTCAAGTCCTAATTGTTCGACTACGATATCAGTAACTCGTTCCTCAACGCTACTCATGACAACTTGTTCCTCAGCCATTTTATCGACCTAGCTCCACATTAAGATTAAAAAAATAACAAAAAACCATACCTGCTACTTCACAGGCGTATACTCTTTTACTCTTCCCAATTTGCTTTTAGGCGTTGTTGCCGACGCCCCGTCGCCTCCTCATGTATGAGTAATACACTCCGGGGGCTCAGGGAGCATCGGCGCCTAGCCTAAAAGCAAATTGGTTTGAGTATATATTGGCGCCATCGTAGCAAAAATCTCCTGCGCACGCCACATTCAACCCGAACAAAATAAATACAACTAGCTAACACATGTACATGCCACCGTTGACGTGAAGAGTCTCGCCGGTGATGTAACGCGCTTGCTCCGACGCCAAAAATGCCACGGCAGCAGCGATATCTTCGGGTTGACCCATGCACCCCAACGGAATAGATTGCAGCAGCGCTTCTTTGTGTTCAGCGAGCAAATCTTTGGTCATATCGGTGTCAATAAACCCGGGCGCAACCACATTGACGGTGATCCCGCGGCTAGCAATTTCCCGCGCCAGTGACTTAGAAAACGCTATCGCGCCCGCTTTGGTTGCAGCATAATTCGCTTGACCCGCATTTCCCATCACGCCAACGACAGAGCTAATCGTAATAATTCTGCCCCATTTTGCTTTAAGCATCCCTCGCAAACAGGCTTTAGTGACACGATAGACTCCGGATAAGTTGGTCTCAAGGGTGGCTTCCCATTCTTCGTCTTTCATGCGCATCAGTAAATTATCGCGCGTGATCCCAGCATTATTGACCAGCACGACTGGGGTACCAACATCTTTTGTGATTTTTTCAAGCGTTTCTGTTACCGCAGTGGATTGTGTGACATCTAGCACCACACCATAACCTTTTAAGCCCTTTTCTTCAAAATGTCGTGAAATGTCTTCTGCGCCTTTTGCTGAAGTTGCGGTGCCGATCACGGTTGCACCCATTTGACCTAAAGTCGTTGCGATTGATTGGCCAATGCCGCGACTGGCGCCTGTCACTAACGCGATTTTGCCTTCAAGTGATGATAGTTGCCACATGGTTTATTCCTTGCTCTCGCCTACGCATTCAATGATGTTAATGTCTTTGTGAGATCTTCTTTAGTATCCAACGAAAATGCTTGAAGCGTCGGATCAATTCTTTTGGTTAATCCCGTTAATACTTTTCCCGGGCCACACTCGATGAGTATTTTAATATTTTCTGTTGCAAAATATTGAACGGTTTCTACCCAGCGAACTGGGCTAATTAATTGTTGGACTAAATGTTCACGAATATCATCAGGATGTTTACAAGGTTTAACATCAACATTATGGATCACGGGAAGTGTTGGGGGAACAATTTTAACATCCACTAATACTTGTGCTAGCGCTTTTGCGGCAGGCTCCATCAATTTACAATGAGAAGGCACACTTACCGGCAACATCACGACTTTTTTTGCGCCCTTTTCTTTAGCCAGCACACCAGCGCGATCAACCGCGGCTTTATCCCCTGCGATCACCGTTTGGCCAATGGCATTAAAATTAACACAAGCCACTACTTCACCTTGCGCTGCTTCTTCACACGCACGTTGCAATAAATCATCTGCTAATCCCAGCACTGCTGCCATCGCGCCTTTACCTTCTGGTACCGCTTCTTGCATAAATTTGCCACGCTTGGCGACTAATTGAATGGCATCGCTTAAACTTATCGCATTGGCACACACCAAAGCGGTGTATTCTCCTAAGCTATGACCTGCTAACAGTGCAGGCGAGTCGCCTAAATGTTGTTGCCACACTCGCCACAGGGCGACCCCCGCAGCTAATAAAAGCGGTTGGGTATTCACGGTATGATTGATTTCGCTTTCTGGGCCTTGTTGCGACAGCGCCCATAAATCTTTACCTAAAGCAAGAGAAGCTTCTTGAAAAACAGATCTCACTTCGCTGGCATAAGTACTTAACATGCCAAGCGATTGTGATCCTTGCCCCGGAAAAATAAACGCTAATGATTTATTTGTTTTGTTCATGTAAAAACCAAACTAATTAATATTTAACGAGCGCCGAGCCCCAGGTTAAACCACCGCCAAAGGCTTCAAACAATAATGTTTGCCCCTTTTTAACTCGGCCATCGCGGATCGCAACATCTAACGCAAGCGGAATAGAAGCACTTGAAGTGTTACTATGTGTTGCCACCGTACAGATCACCTTTTCCATTGGTAACCCCAATTTTTCGGCGGTTGCTTTTAAGATCCGAATATTAGCCTGATGGGGAATTAACCAATCGATTTGATCGGCGGTGAGCTGATGTTTTTTGAGCACCTCTTCGACCAGTTCACCTAATTTTGTCACGGCGATTTTAAATACTTTTTGCCCTTGCATTTGTATATATGGGTTGATTTGTGATAATGGTGTATTGTAATTTTCAGTAGGCGATGATCCTGGAAGCACTCCAGAAAGATCGGCGCATTGAGCATTATCTAACACTAACAGATCGCTCAAGTCCCCTTGTGCATATAAATCGGTTGATAAAATGCCTGGTTCACTACTCGCTTGCAACACGACTGCTCCGGCACCATCGCCAAATAAAATGCAGGTGTTGCGATCTGACCAATCCACTAAACGACTCATCAGCTCTGATCCAATCACCAAAGCACATTTGACTGCGCCAGTTTTGATGTATTGATCGGCTATGCTTAACGCATAAATAAAACCGGTACAAGCAGCTTGAATATCAAAAGCGATACAAATTGGGATCTGTAATTGCTTTTGCACCAAGCAAGCCGTTGCCGGAAAAATTTTATCCGGCATACCGGTGGCCACAATAATTAATTGAATATCCTTTGGATCACAATTTGCCGCTGTCATGGCAAGTTGCGCTGCTTTGGCGGCCATGTGCGAAGAGGTTTCGTCTGTTAAGGCAATATGCCTGGAATGGATCCCGGTGCGATCAACAATCCATTCATCCGAGGTGTCAACACGTTTTTCCCAGTCGGCATTGGTAAACACGGTGGGCGGCAAATAACCCCCTGTTCCCACAATTTTTGAATATTTCATACGGCGTTTCGCTTGCCTAAATAATGTTCAACCTCAGAGCGGATCCGCTCGGGGATATTTTTTTCGACTTCAACGATCGCTTCAACAATCGCTTGTTTAAAACTGTGGCGATGCGCATTGCCATGGCTTTTAATGACAATCCCATTTAACCCGACCAAGCTTGCACCATTATATTGGCTAGGATCAAATCGTGTTTTTAGCGCGCGTAAAATAGGGTAGGCCAGCAAGGCAATAAATTTGGTGTAAAAACTACGGGTAAATTCGCGTCGAAAAAATCCAATTAACATTTTGGCAACACCTTCGGTGGTTTTAAGCGCCACATTCCCGACAAAACCATCGCACACTAACACATCGGCTTTGCCTTGATACATTTCAGTGGGTTCAACGAAGCCAATATAATTGATAGCAGGGGTTTCACTGAGCATCTGCGAGGCTTTTTTAACGGCTTCAGTGCCTTTGATTTCTTCTGATCCAATATTTAAAAGTCCAACCCGCGGGCGCACAAGATTATCCACTTCTTTTGCCAATACAGATCCCATCACAGCAAATTGAAAAAGATCTTCACCTTGGCAATCCACATTGGCGCCTAAATCCAGCATGCGCATGCGGCCCATTTGCGGTTCGTCTACTTTAATGGGAATGGGATAAACAATGGCAGGACGATCGATCCCGGGCAAGGTTTTGAGCACAAAACGCGCTATTGCCATAAGCGCACCGGTATTGCCTGCACTAATGCAAGCGGAAGCTTCACCTGATTTTACCAGATTAATTGCGACGCGCATGGAAGAATCTTTTTTACCACGCAAAGCATTAGCAATGGATTCGTCCATTAACACTTGTTCAGAAGCATGATGAATGCGAAGCCGAGTAGTATCGTAAGCAATTTTTTGCAGCAGAAGCTCATCTGACAGCAATTGTTGATCACCCACTAAAATAAGGTGAAGCTGCGGGTATTCAGCTAAAGCATCCAATGCTGCGGGAACAATGACGCTCGGGCCATGATCACCACCCATCGCATCCACAGCGATATTGACTTTATTCAAACGCTTACTCTTCGTCGTCATCCGCGACTGCGGGTGCAATCACTTGACGACCACGATAATAACCATCGGCCGTAATGTGATGTCGAAGGTGCGTTTCACCACTTTCTTGATCTATCGATAAAGTAGGCTTAGCAATTTTATCGTGAGAACGTCTTTGATTTCGTCGTGAACGCGTGGTTCGTGCTTGTGCGACTGCCATAGTTTCCCATCCTATAAATAATCGTAATTAATACCAAATCTACATTTAAACTTTTAAATTCTTTAATTGATCAAAAGGAGAGCCTGCACCCGTCGCGCTGCTCTGATTCTCTTCTGATGTCGAATAACTAACGCATTCTGTTTTATGGAGCGACATCAAGGGTAACGCAAGGTATAGTTCTTCTGCAATCCATTCTGCCATATCCACTTGCCCATTTTGGATCATGAGGGGCTCATAATGTGCCGGCAGCCGGGCTGCTTCCTCATCGCTTTTCACCGGGCTTACCGAAATATCCGAGGTAATGGGTTGATTCATCGTCTGAAAGCAACGTTGACAATCCCTTGATATGTTGGTGGTTATTTGCCCTTTCACAAAACACAACCCTTCTTCATCGACTCCAAATGTCAAAGAAACATCGATTATGGCATCTTTTGGTTTTGTGTCACCATGTAAGTTAATTAATTGTCCAATCAATATACTCCCCTTCATATGCTCAACCTCTAAAGAAGCAGTCCGACAAAGTTGCTCTGGGGAGATCTGTTTGGGGAGTTTATCGTGTAACATAAGGCGGACATCATATCGATTTACCACAATAGAGTCAAAATAATGCAAAAGATCATCTTAGCTTCGAGCTCCATTTATCGAAAAGAATTGCTAGAGCGCTTACAGATCCCTTTTAACGTTTTTTCCCCTGAAGTGGACGAAAGCCCTTTACCGGGTGAATCCTGTCAAGATTTAGTATTAAGACTTGCCCTTGCCAAAGCAATAGCCGCTGCACAGTTATTTCCGGATGCAATCTGTATTGGATCAGATGAGCTTGCCACGGTAGATCATACTTTGCTCGGCAAACCAGGCGATCATCCAAATGCCGTAAAGCAACTCCAACAAATGAGTAATCAAAAAGTGTTTTTTTACACGTCAGTGGGGATAGCTGCACCCAATCATTATACTGATGCGCAACTTGCTGTGACTGCGGTAAAATTTCGCTCCTTAACCGCCAGCATGATCGAAAATTATTTAGCAAAAGAGCAACCTTATTGGAGTGCAGGCAGTTTTAAATCCGAAGCATTGGGATCTGCCCTCATTGAGCGTTTTGAGGGGGAAGATCCCACTGCCATTATTGGTTTGCCTTTGATATTACTCTGCGAGATGTTAAGTAAAATTGGAATTGAAGTAATTTAATGCCGTGATTTAATTAAATTTTTATTTTCACTGCCCAACCTTTCTTTTTTAGGACATTCTGGTTATTTTGTCTTTGTTTTTTAGGCCTTTATCTAAATCCATTGCAACCTCGCCTGGTCGTTTTCGTAAGGTCGCAACCTCTTTAGGCTTTAATCGGCTAGAATAATCTGGTAACAATGATCTCGCTGACTGGGATTGAAAACGACTAATTTCATTCTCGATTTCCGGTGCAGGGGGGTAGGT